>RHKR01000339.1 GCA_008363265.1 Chlorobiota bacterium | reverse complement strand
GAAATCGGTTCTTTCACTTCTCGATATTGATTTTGAGGGTTATGCTATCGGCGGACTTGCGGTTGGCGAACCGGCAGAGATCATGTATGATATGGTGAATTTCACTACCGATTTCATGCCCGTGGAAAAGCCGAGATACCTTATGGGAGTCGGCAAGCCGGAGAACATTCTTGAGTCGATCGAACGGGGAATCGACATGTTCGATTGCGTGATGCCGACAAGGAACGCCAGGAGGGGGTTCCTCTTCTCGTGGAACGGCCCTGTACGGATCAAGAATTCGATGGACAAGAACGATTTCAGGCCGATCGATGAGAATTGTAATTGCTACGCCTGCAAAAACCACACCAGGGCCTATTTAAGACATCTCCTGGTGGCTAATGAGTTTTTAGGATTCGAGCTCGTCTCGGTCCACAATGTTCACTTCTACCTTGAACTTGCGCGTGCGGCCAGAGAGCACATCCTCGCGGGAGACTACAAGGCCTGGAAGGAAGATGCTATTAAAAAAATAACAGACAACGAGACAAAAGAAACGGAGAATTAATGGAAATCCTTTTAGCCATGGCCCCTCAGGGCGGTGACGGTGGCGGTTCGATGATGAGCACCCTAATAATGTTCGGTGCCATTTTCCTAATTTTCTATTTTATGATCATCAGACCCCAGCAGAAGAGGCAGAAAGAAAGAGAAAAGCTTCTTTCCGCTGTTCAGAAAGGTGACAAAGTTGTCACTTCAGGCGGCATGTATGGCGAAGTAACCGGCGTTGAAGACAAAGTGGTCTGGATCAAAGTCGGTGAAAACACAAAGATCAAATTTGACAGAAATGCCATCGCGGCAATTCTGAACGCGGACGGTACCACTACCAGCCTCGACAAAAAATAACGGATAGAATGATGTTTTGCACGGTCGAAGAAGCTGCTGAAGAGTTGAGGCAAGGCAAGGTCATTATTATCACGGACGATGAGAACCGTGAGAATGAAGGTGACTTTGTATGTGCTTCCGAATTTATAACCCCCGAGATTGTCAATTTCATGATCACGCACGGAAGGGGACTTCTCTGCGTGGCAATGGATGGCAGGAAGCTTGACAGCCTTGGCATGCCACTGATGAGTGGCTCAAACAACGCGCTTCACGGAACCAATTTTACCGTCTCCGTCGATGCGATCGAAGGAACCACAACCGGTATTTCCGCCCCCGACCGTGCAAAAACCATCTTCCGTCTCTCGGCAGATGACGCGAGAACCGAAGAATTTGCAATTCCGGGCCATGTTTTCCCGCTCCGCTACACCGAAGGTGGTGTTGTAATCAGGGCCGGACATACAGAAGCCGTTGTTGATCTGTGCAGAATTGCAGGTCTAAGATCAGCCGGTACCCTCTGTGAAGTTCTTAAAGCTGATGGTGAAATGGCGAGAATGAAAGACCTGCAGGAGATCGCTTCGCAATTCGGACTCAAGATGGTCTCGGTGAAACAGATCCTGAAATACCGGATGGTTCACGAGAGATTCATTAATAAGATCACCACAATCAATTTTCCTACATCCCACGGTGACTTCAGGCTCCATCTCTTCAAATCTGATATTGACGCCAAAGACCATATCGCAGTGGTAAAAGGCGATGTAAAGGATGAAGAGAACGTTATGGTCAGGATCCACTCAGAGTGTCTGACAGGCGATATTTTCCACTCACTCCGTTGCGACTGTCATGACCAGCTCAACCATTCGCTTGATCTGATCAACGGTTACGGCAAGGGTGTTGTTATTTATCTCCGACAGGAAGGAAGGGGCATTGGACTTGGCAACAAACTGAAAGCCTACAAACTTCAGGATATGGGTTTTGATACTGTTGAAGCGAACGAAAAGCTCGGGTTTGAAGCGGATCCACGGGACTACGGTCTGGGTGCGCAGATAATCAAGGAACTCGGCATAAAGAGCGTCCGCCTGATCACCAACAATCCAAAGAAGATCGATGATATTCTCGACTACGGCATCAAGGTTACCAACAGGGTACCGCTTGAGATAGCTCCTAATCCAAACAATATCAACTACTTAAAGACAAAAAGAGACAAGATGGGGCACATGATACTCAGCTCCATTTCAGAGCTACTGTAGAAGTTTAGCGACGCTCAGGAGCAGTTCCTCCCCGAATTCGGGCGCGATGAACTGCGCGGCGAGCGGAAGTCCTTCCTTTGAATTTCCGGCAGGAATTGAGATGGCGGGTAACCCTGCAAGGTTAACCGACGTTGTGTAGATATCCCCTAGATACATCGCCAGTGGGTCTGACGACATCTCTCCGAACTTAAATGGGAGTTCAGGGGTAACAGGTGTCAGGATCAGATCGTGATCCATAAACACTCTTGTAAAATCATCCTTAATCAGCCGGCGTACTTTTTGTGCCTTGTTGAAATAGGCATCGTAGTAGCCCCCCGAGAGGACATAATTTCCGAGCATTATCCGGCGTTTGACCTCTTTCCCAAGCCCCTTAGACCTTGTTTCCACATACATTTCACCGAGCGATGACTGTTTATCAGATCGCTTGCCATACCTGACCCCATCGTACCTTGAGAGGTTGGAAGCAGCCTCGGCTGTGGTTAAAACATAATATGCCGCGATAGTATGTTCGGTACCGGGAAGTGAGACTGAATCAACTGTATGCCCCATTTCTTTAAGTTTCTGAGCAACTCTTTCAACACCGGCTCTGATCTCAGGATCGAGGCCTTCTCCAAAATACTCCACAGGAAGTCCGATGCGTAATCTTTTACCGGGAATGGGAAGTAGTGTGTTGATAGGGGAGTGATCACCCGTTGAGGTGGAGTCGTTTGAGTCATACCCGGAAATAGCATCGAGCACCAAGGCGCAATCTTCAGGATTGTTTGCCAAAGGACCGATCGAATCGAATGATGATGCAAAAGCTGTAAGGCCGAAACGGGAAACCCGTGACCAGGTAGGTTTGATCCCGTAAACACCGCAGAATGCCGCGGGTTGTCTGATAGATCCGCCTGTATCCGTACCCAATGCAACATCACACAGTCCTGCTGCAACTGCTGCTGCTGAACCGCCCGATGATCCACCGGGAACCCGTGTTTTATCAACAGGATTAAGAACATTGCCGTAAGCTGAATTTTCGTTGGAAGAGCCCATGGCGAACTCATCACAGTTGATTTTCCCAATTATAAGTGCGTCTTCAGCGATAAGTTTCTTTACGACAGTGGCGTCATAAACGGGAGTGAAATCTTCCAGAACCCTGGAGGCACAAGTCATCGGCATCCCCTGAACGGAGATCACATCTTTTATGGCAATAACCGAGCCGAACAACCGGCCTGGTTTAGCACCTGAGGACATTTTTGTCAGAAGTTTCTCACATTCCTCTTCGATCGATTTATTTACGTACAAAAAGGCGTTTATATCCCTGTTATCTTCAATCTTTTGAAGAAACCAGCGGACATTTTCCTTTAAGTCGATCTTACCGGAGAGGAGCAGTTCCCGTTTTTCAGAGAGGGAGGAGTACTTCAGCAATGAACTTTGTGTTATTGGGGATTATTCTTGTTCTGATCTTTTGTTTCGTCGATCTTGATATCCTGTTCGACATCCTTGATCGCTCTCTTGAACTCTCTCATCCCTTTGCCGACGCCCTGAGCCAATTCAGGTATCTTTTTGGCACCGAAAAGAAGGAGAACTACGAGAACTATAAGGAAGATCTCAAGTGGTCCGAGATTAGAGAACATTTTCAACCTCTTTCTTTTTAATAAATTCCGCTATAGACGTGAAGACGAACTTCCCGTCATCATTTCCAAGAAGCGTGCTGCAGGCTCTTTCAGGGTGGGGCATCATCCCCAAA
>RHKR01000338.1 GCA_008363265.1 Chlorobiota bacterium | reverse complement strand
CTCCGTGGTTCCGCAACCGGCTTCACTCTCGAATGCATGCTGACAGTTGATCGCCTCGCCGGGACGGAATCCCTTGCTTAGAAACTCATCTTCAACCTGAAGATATTCGAGGAGACTTTTATTCGCAAAGACGATCTCCCGTTCCTTGTTAAGGATCATTACATATTCAGGAATGGCATCGAGGACGCGGGTGAGGTCATTGTGCTCTTTAATGGCACTTATCTGAGCGAGGAGAATATCCTGTGGTGTGCGCTCCGGGGGAGCAAACTGAGTTTCGAGGTTAGAACTCATATGTTTCACTTACTTTTTTTAATTATATAATAGAAAATAAGTGAAATATATTTATTTACAAAAAGAGAAATTAAGTTGTCTGAGCTTTAACCTTTTCGGCCGCTGGTTTTGAGTTCTTGAAACAATCCCCGATGGAAATTCCGCCGCGATAGTTGCCGCTGAAAATCAATCCGGGATTCTCTTTTTCAATAAGCTCGAAATACTCTTCGTGCTTGTTGTAGCCGAGATTATACTGAGGGATGGCCTTCTCCCAAAGAACCGATCTCCTGAATAAGGGTTCGCCATCGATCTTCATCAGTTTGATAAAATCATCTGTTACTTTTCCGTCGAGCTCGTCACCGAAACGTCTGAAGATATCGAGATTTTTGGCCCCACCTATGAATATAGTAAACGCGGCATTATCCTCCCCACACCTGTTCTCAAAAATAACAGAACTCCAGATGGCACCAAGGAAAATCTTCTTCTCCGTCCCGGGGATCAGGAAACCGAAACCGTCCAACGGGGTACGTATCTGGCTTTTCTTAAAAACAACATACAGCACCTTTACGGGAGGGTGATATATCTCGCTGAAGTGTCTGGAGAGTACCGGATCAAACTCATTGAAGACAGCGGCAGATATGTGCGCAGGAAGCGTCGAGAGCACCACATCACACTTCATGGTAAGGCGCTCTCCCCCCTTCTCGTATGTGATCACCCAGCCTGACTCATTCTTCCTGACACTCTTGACCAAACAATTATATATTATTTTATCAGGGAATTGCGCAGCTATAGTCTTGGGAAGAATTCCCATTCCTGATCTGAAGGAGAACATCTTCGCGCTTTGTTTCGACTCTTCGTTGCGCTTCCTGGCGGCTTTTCTTTCCTTTGCGCCACCGATCATTCCCTTCACCAGCCCGCCGTATACTTCCTCCAAACGGTAGAGTTTAGGAAAGGCTGATTTTACGCTCAGTTTCATCGGATCACCCGCGAAAACGCCGGATACAAAAGGATCGATCACATTTTCCAGGAACTCCCGGCCTAACCGTCTTGAGACAAAGTCTCCGAGACTCTGATTATATCCATCCGCCGATCTTCCCACGAACGGTTCTTTCGCAACACGCAGTTTGCCCTTAAGAGTAAAAAGCTTTGAGGTGAAAAATGCTCCGGGGGTCATAGGGAGCGGAATGAGTTCATCGTCTTTTAAAATGTAACGTTTGTTACCGGCCGGATTTGAGTAGATCATCTCGTGCTCAAGATTGAGGTCTTTCACCATTTCCCTTATGTATGGACTGGTTTCCAATCCTGAGTTGGGGCCGAAATCCATGACGAAACCGTTCTCGTTCTCAGTTCTTATCGACCCTCCGGGAGTGGAGCCCGATTCCAGAATTGTAAAATCGACACCATCACGATGCAGCCAATGCGCGGCAGCCAGTCCGGAAATCCCGGCACCAAGAATTACAACATTTTTCATTAAGCGTTCAGTATTTCTTTTTTACCGGTTAGTTCATTCATAACGAGTTGCGACAGACACTCGACAAAAGTGGCTGAGTCGTTCAAACCGGTCATTACGATATAATTATCAATTTTTGCTTCTTCTGCATTGTGGCGGTACTCTATATCAAGCTCAAAAGATGTCTCAACATGATCGGAAACGAAGCTGATCGGAACCACCAGCACATCCTTTACTCCTTTTTCGCCAAGTTCCATCAGTTTGTCATCCGTTGCGGGTTCAAGCCATTTAACGGGCCCAACCTTGCTCTGGAACGAAAGGTGGTACATGTGGGAGTAGCTGCGGAGTTTCATTACGGTTTCCATCGTGTTCCGTATCTCACCGCTGTAGGGATCGCCTTTTTTCACCAGACTCACCGGTGTTCCGTGCGCGCTGAATAGGATATGCACCATCTGGCGTCTCTCTTCTGGCCATCTTAGGAGACCTTCGTCGATCCTCTCATTAATTGCTTTAACATAGAGGGGATGGTTATAGTAGTTTCGGATATATGCAACTTTCGACATGTCACCCTTGTAAACCCTTTTCCATTCGTTGAAGGAAGAACCGGTTGTGGTGATCGAATAATGGGGATAAAGCGGTACAAGTATCACCTTGTCAAAGTTGCCGGCAGCCACCTGCTCCGCTATCACGGCGGTCAGGGGATTCCAGTACCTCATGGCAGTGAACACTTTGAGTTCCGTGATCTTCTCCGGAAGACCGGCTGAATCATCAGAGATTATCTCATGAAGGCGTTTTTCAAGCATCGATCTCTGGATTTCGGTCCACTCGTTGATCGGTGATTTTCCACCGATCAGTTCGTATTCCTCGGCTACTTTCGGAGCCCTCCTCTTGGCAATGATCTTTGCCAGAAGCTTCTGTCCGAAAGGTAAATTGAAGATGTCAGGATCGCTGAAAAGATTCCTTAAAAACGGTTCGATCGCATCCAGCGAATCGGGACCGCCGAGGTTCATAATTACTACTGCTACTTTACTCATTTTGTCTTTACTTTTTCACTCTGTCTTATAACATCAAACCGTTCTCGAGTACCGTCCCTGGTCCTCTTTTCTCTCAATATAACCGTCAAACTTCATTGCAATGTTCCTTATCAGGAGTCTTCCCTTGTTGGAAACTGTTAAACCTTCATTTCCGATGGAAAGAAGTCCGTCAGCTTCCATTTCAGAAAGATTCTTGAGGCCGTTGGCGAAGTAATCTTTGAAGTTGATGTTGAACTCTGATTCAATCGCCTTGAAGTCAAGCTCGAAGTCACACATCACCCTCGTTATCACTTCCCTTCTGAGGAGGTCGTCATCTGTTAGATACACCCCTTTATGAACCGGAAGTTTTTCATCGTTCAATGAATCGAAATACTCTTTTTCCTTTTTGTAGTTCTGAGCATAAATCCTGCCTATCTGACTGATGGAAGTGATGCCGAACGCATAAAGATCGGCTCCGGCATTGGTCGAGTAACCCTGGAAGTTACGGTAAAGTTTCTTCTCCTGAAGGGCGATCGCCATCTCATCGGTTGGCTTGGCGAAGTGATCCATTCCGATGAAAACATAACCGGCCTTCATCAGAGTCTCGATGGTTGTCTGCAGAATGTCAAGTTTCTCTTCCGGTTTCGGAAGGTCTTCAGTTTTTATCAGTCCCATGTGCTTCTTCATCCAGGGTACGTGAGCATAGTTGAACACCGCGATCCTGTCGGGTGAAATGTCAATTACAGCCTTCACGGTGTCGAGGAATTTCTCTTTTGTCTGGAAAGGAAGACCATAGATCAGATCAAGGTTGATGCTTGAGTAACCGAGCGCCCTTACCCAATCGACAACCTGACGGGTCATGTCTTCGGGCTGGATCCGGTTAACGGCTTTCTGCACTTCGGGTGTAAAATCCTGAACTCCCATCGAGATCCTGTTGAATCCGCCACTTCTGAGTGCCTCAAGGTGGGCTCTTGTGAGACCTCTCGGGTCGATCTCGCAGCCGGCCTCGATCGAGGGGTCGATCTTGAAAGAAGTATTGATATATGAAACCAGATCAGCAATTTCATCGGGATCAAGATGTGTTGGCGTTCCGCCGCC
>RHKR01000337.1 GCA_008363265.1 Chlorobiota bacterium | reverse complement strand
AGGACAAGCTTGACCCCGTCATCGGTCGTGAAACAGAGATTGAAAGAGTCGCCCAGATACTCAGCCGCAGAAAAAAGAACAATCCTGTTCTTATTGGTGAGCCGGGTGTAGGTAAAACCGCGATCGCGGAAGGACTCGCGATAAGGATCGTTGAGAAAAAAGTCCCGCGAATTCTGCAGGACAAGAGGGTGGTTACCCTTGATCTTGCCGGACTTGTTGCCGGTACCAAGTATCGCGGACAGTTCGAAGAAAGAATGAAAGCCCTTCTCACTGAACTTGAAAAAGCCAAAGAGGTTATCATCTTCATCGATGAACTCCATACGATAGTGGGAGCAGGCGGTGCATCCGGATCGCTGGATGCTTCCAATATGTTCAAACCTGCGCTCGCCAGAGGTGATTTTCAGTGTATAGGAGCTACGACGCTGGATGAGTACAGGAAGTACATCGAAACTGACGGTGCACTTGACAGAAGATTCCAAAAGGTGATGGTGGAACCACCAACTTATGAAGATACAATGCAGATACTCGAGAACATCAAAGTCAAGTATGAAGAACATCACCATGTGAAGTACTCAACCGAGGCGATCGAATCAGCCGTCAAAATGAGTATCCGCTACATCACTGACCGTCATCTGCCGGATAAAGCCATTGATGTGATCGATGAAGCCGGTAGCCGTGTCCACATGCGCAATTATGAGGTACCTGCCGAGATACTCAAGATGGAAGAGGATGTTGAGAATGTGCGGAAACAGAAAGCGGCCGTCGTCAAACAGCAGGATTACGAAGAAGCCGCCCGTCTCAGGGATTCCGAGCGAACATTACTTGCGGATCTTGAGACTGCAAAGGAAGAGTGGGAACTGAAATCCAAAGAGAATGTATTCGATGTTACTGAAGAGGATATTGCCACAGTTGTAGCCATGATGACCGGTATTCCTGTGACAAGAGTAGCCCAGACTGAATCCGAAAAACTTCTGAACATGGAAGAAGCGCTTAAAGGGAGTATTATCGGTCAGGACGAGCCGATCAAAAAGCTTACAAAGGCTATCAGAAGAGCCCGCGCCGGTCTAAAGAACCCTGACAGACCGATCGGAAGTTTTATTTTCCTGGGACCTACCGGCGTCGGAAAGACGGAGCTTTGCAAGGTTCTGGCAAGATACCTTTTTGACAGTGAAGACGCGCTGATAAAGATCGATATGAGCGAGTATATGGAGAAGTTCGCTGTAAGCCGTCTGGTTGGAGCGCCTCCGGGATATGTCGGATATGAAGAAGGTGGTCAGCTCACGGAGAAAGTCAGAAGGAAACCTTATTCAGTAGTTCTTTTCGATGAGATCGAGAAAGCTCATCCTGATATCTTCTCCCTGCTGCTGCAGGTTCTTGATGAGGGAAGACTTACAGACAGTCTCGGAAGAAAAGTTGACTTCAAGAACACGATCATAATTATGACCTCGAATATTGGTATAAGGGATATCCGCGCGACAGGTTCATTCGGTTTTAGCGCGGATGGTCAGAAAGATCAGTATGACAGCATGAAGAGCGTTATCGATGATGCAGTGAAAAAACTTTTCAGTCCCGAATTCTTAAACAGACTTGATGACCAGATAGTATTCAGGAATCTGGATAAAGATGACATCATCAAGATCATTGACGTTGAGATCAAGGACCTGATGAAGAATATTCACGACAACAAACTTGAGCTTGTAATCGAAGACTCGGCGAAGAGTTTCCTCGCAGATAAAGGATTTGATCCTAAATTCGGTGCAAGACCACTTAAGAGAGCAATTCAGAACTATATTGAAGATCCACTCAGTGAAGAGATACTTAGAGGTTCATTTAAAGAAGGAACCAAAATCGTTGCCCGTCACTTGAATGACAACGACTACTTGATCTTCATGGACGAAAGTTCACTTGAAGTTGGTTCTGATCTGAGCGTATAATTTACGAGGCTGCCTTCAGGGGCAGCCTCTTTTTTTTGTTTTCAAATCATTGGAGGAGAAAATGTTAAAATTACCTGATGAAATGGTGAATAATGAGCTGACCGGCCTCAAGGGTTGGGCACGTGAGGGTGATACCATCACCAAGAACTATCAGTTCAGCAATTTTACCGATGTGGTCACTGCAGTTAACAAGATCGCTGAACTTGCCGAAGATCAGAATCATCACCCCGATATTCTGATGTACGGATGGAACAAACTCCGGGTAACCACTTCAACCCACGATGCAAACGGCATCACCGGGCGTGATTTCAAACTGGCTTCGGCAATCGACAGAAATATCGAAATACCCGAATAAACTCAAACTTTCTACTGAAAAAAAGAGTAAAAATCAGTAAATTTGCTAATTGTTAATAATATGGTGAGCAATGCAAGTTTTACGGTCTTTACTCTTTTTGTTTTTAGTGATCAACCTCAATGCCCAGACGGAGTTCGAGAAGTACTTCGAGAAGAAAACACTGCGTTTGGATTATACTCACGCAGGAAATAAAACAGATGACTTCTACTACTTCAGTACTCTGATAGAGGAACCGCATTGGGGCGGCCCGGTGAAGAATCTGATCGATCCTTTCAATTACGGCAAGTATAAAGCAGAAGTTTATGATGCTGTAACCGGCAAGCTGATCTACTCAAAACACTACTCGACTTTGTTCTCAGAGTGGCAGACCACAGATGAGGCCAAGACAGTCAATAAAGCATTCGAGGAAAGTGTCGTTTTTCCTTTCCCGAAAGCCCCTGTCAAGGTTACTATTTCGACAAGACTGAAAGATCAGTCATTCGTAAAAAAATTTGAAATGACCATCGATCCCAAAAACTACTTTATCAAGAAGGACAGGGATAATGTTTACCCCTCGTTCAAAGTGGTCAATAATGGGGATCCCGGGGAGAAGGTCGATATTGTGATCATTCCCGAGGGCTACACTTCGAAAGAAATGGACCAGTTCAAGAAAGACTGCAGCAGATTCGCCCAGTATCTGTTCAACTCATCTCCCTATAAAGAGAACAAGACCTCCTTCAATATTTGGCGGATAGAAGCTCCTTCCCGGCAGTCGGGTACAGATATTCCCGCAGAAAAGATCTATGTGAACACCGCAGCCGGCACTTCATTTTATACTTTCGATGAAGAGCGCTATCTCATGACGGAAGAATATAATGCGGTTCGTGATCTGGCGGCAAACGCTCCTTACGATCAGATATACATTCTCGTTAATACAGACAAATACGGTGGTGGGGCAATCTACAATTATTACGCCACATGTGTTAATTTTAACATCTATTCCGAGTATGTTTTCGTTCATGAGTTCGGTCATGCCTTCGCTTTTCTCGCGGATGAATACTATACAAGTTCGACTGCCTACAACGACTTCTACCCCCTTGGTGTTGAGCCGCTTGAAGCGAACATTACGACTCTCGTGAACTTCGAATCAAAGTGGAAGGACCTCGTGAAAGAGGATACTCCGATCCCGACACCTGCGACCAAAGAGTTTGAGAAAAGACTTGGCGCGTTTGAGGGTGGGGGATATGTTGCCAAAGGTGTTTATCGCCCAAAACAGGATTGCTCAATGAACTCAATATCTGTTGATAATTACTGCACGGTTTGCAAGAGGGCGATCCAGAGAATGATCGACTATTACACAGGGAAATAGATGTTCTACTCTGTTGATCCGCGAACCGGAGATAGATTTGCTTCCTATCCAATTATGGATAATGGTCAGATTCTAAAGAAGATTGAAGATTCTGATGTCGCTTTCAGGGAGTATCGCAGGACTTCTTTCGCTGATCGACGTGCATGGTTGAACAGGGTGTCATCGCTGCTCAGGAATAAAAAGGAATTCCTGGCCGGACTGATGGCACGGGAG
>RHKR01000336.1 GCA_008363265.1 Chlorobiota bacterium | reverse complement strand
ACCATCTTTCACCGGAAGTGGAAGAGTATGTGTGCAAGCAACTCGGTCTTCGGCCGGAACCTGTTTCGACTCAGGTGATTCAGAGGGACAGGCACGCATATTATCTTTCCGTACTCGCGATAATGGCCGGTACGCTCGAAAAGATAGCAACAGAAGTCCGTCACCTTCAGAAAACTGAAGTACTGGAGGTCGAAGAGTTTTTCGGTAAAGGCCAGAAGGGTTCATCGGCAATGCCGCACAAAAGGAACCCGATAGTATGCGAGAGGATCACCGGAATGGCAAGGATGATGCGCTCATATGTAAGTCCCGGAATAGAGAATATTTCGCTCTGGCACGAGAGGGATATCTCTCACTCCTCCGTGGAAAGGGTTGTGTTCCCTGACGCAACGATCCTGATGGACTACATGCTGCAAAAGTCGATCGATCTGATCTGGAAGTTGATCGTGTATCCTGAGAATATGATGAGGAACATTCAACTTACAAGAGGATTGATATTTTCACAAAAGGTTCTGCTGGCTCTTACAGAGTCGGGACTCACACGTGAAGAGTCGTACGCCGCAGTTCAGGAGGCAGCGATGCGTGTTTGGAGGGATACCTCTCTAAACCTTAAGGATGAACTCCTCAAGAATGAGAAAGTGAGAGACAGGGTTTCACTTGAGAAATTCGATGAAATATTCGACCTGCAAAATTCCCTGAAAAATCTCGACCATATTTTCCACCGGACTTTTGGTTAATAAAAAAAAGAAAGGCCGGAGATCTCTCTTCGGCCTTTTTCTTCGAACAAAGATTCTTATATATCGAACTTTATTCCCTGAGCCAGGGGCATTTGGTTCGAGAAGTTGATCGTATTGGTCTGCCTTCTCATGTAAGCCCTCCAGGCATCGGAACCTGATTCACGACCGCCACCGGTTTCTTTTTCACCGCCGAACGCACCGCCAATTTCAGCACCCGAAGTACCGATGTTAACGTTTGCGATTCCACAGTCTGAGCCGCGAGCAGAGAGGAATTCTTCTGTTTCTCTCATGTTGAGTGAGAATATCGCAGAAGACAGACCCTGCACCACATCATTCTGAATTCTGATCGCTTCTTTAACGTCACCTTTGTACTTAATAAGATAAAGAATCGGAGCGAATGTCTCTTCCTGAACGATCGGGAAATGGTTCTCAACTTCACAGATCGCCGGTCTTACGTAACATCCTGACTCGTAACCTTCGCCGGTGAGTACCTCACCACCATATATGATAGTACCGCCCGATTTTTTAACCTCTTCCAGAGCGTTTGTGAAATCTTTCACTGCGCCCTTATCGATCAGCGGTCCCACGTGATATGAGGTGTCGAGAGGATTACCGATACGGAGTGAACCATAGGCCTTCACGAGAGTTTCTTTGATCCTGTCGTAGATACTTTCGTGAATGATCAGTCTGCGGGTTGAAGTGCAACGCTGTCCGGCAGTACCGACGGCCCCGAAAACTATAGCGGGTACAGCGATCTGCAGATCAGCGTCAGGTGTAAGAATTATCGCGTTGTTTCCGCCGAGTTCCATGATGGCTTTTCCGAATCTTGCAGCGATTACCGAATTTGCATGGCGTCCGACCCTGGTCGAACCTGTTAACGAAACCAAAGGTACACGTTTATCGTTGAGGATTCTCTCACCAACAGTTGAGCCTTTACCCACGATAAGATTGAATATTCCTTCCGGGAGATCGTTGGCCTCGAGTACTCTGGCTATGATCTTCTGTACAGCGATAGCTGCGAGAGGTACCTTTGAGCTTGGCTTCCAGAGATTCACATCACCACAAACTGCGGCTATCATGGCATTCCATGAGTATACCGCCACCGGGAAATTGAATGCTGAAATTGTACAAACTATTCCAAGCGGATGCCACTGCTCGTACATTCTGTGATCTTTTCTCTCAGAATGCATCGAAAGGCCATACAGTTGTCTGGATAGCCCAACCGCGAAATCGCAGATGTCGATCATCTCCTGCACTTCACCCCAGCCTTCCTGGAGTGATTTACCCATCTCATAAGAAACGAGTCTTCCAAGAGGATCTTTAAATTTACGGAGTTCTTCACCGATCTGCCTGACTATCTCGCCTCTTTTTGGAGCGGGTACATCTCTCCAATACAGAAAAGCTTCTGATGCCTTGGCCATCATTTCTTCATAATCGGCTTCCGAAGCCTGATGAACTACACCAATTTTTTCACCGGAACCGGGTGAATATATCTCCAGGATGCCGCCGCCTTCCGATCTTTTCCATTCACGACCGGTGCAGGCACCATAATTTACGTCTTCAATTCCAAGTTGTTTAAGGAATTCCATCTTTTCTCCCGAAATTAAATAAATTCATACAGGAAATATATGTATATCATATTTTCAATCATGTAGTAGTTGTTACATTTTTTCGGCATAGTGAAATTAATTTTACACAACCTCTTTACCCGCTACTCAAAAATGCTTATATTTAGGTCATGAAAAGTCTGTTTTCACTTCCACCCGTAAGAACTTATAATGAGCCATTCAGTCCAAGGCTCCTGCGTAGCTACTTCGTATCGAAATTCGAATCTGTGTTCTAACAGCACACCCCCTTCTATTTAAACTTTTTTTATTTTTTTACTTTTCAAACGCATTAAAACCACTCGGGAGGTGTATATGCTTCATGATGTTGCCACAAGCAAACATTTGATCAGCCCTGATGATGTATTTCCGGTACTCCACAAACATATATTGGCCGACGGATACGATTTTGTCCTTGATATCAAAAAGAGCCATGGAAGACGAATGGTGGAAGAAAGAACCGGGGATGAATACCTCGATTTCTTCTCTTTCTTCGCATCTTCAGCCCTTGGGATGAATCATCCAAAGTTGAACAACCCTGAATTCAGGGAGAAACTGGCATGGGCTGCGCTCAACAAACCTTCAAACTCAGATATCTACACTGTTTATAAAGCTGAACTCGTTGATGTAATAAGCAAATACGCGATGCCGGAGCATTTCAAGTACCTCTTTTTTGTTGAAGGTGGTGCCGTTGCAGTCGAAAATGGCCTGAAGGTTGCGTTCGACTGGAAAGTACGCCAGAACTTCAGAAAGGGCTACAAAGAAGAAAAAGGCCATCAGGTACTTCACTTCAAAGAAGCATTCCACGGAAGAACGGGTTATACGATGTCACTGACAAATACCGACCCTAACAAGGTTGATCTCTTCCCGAAATTCAACTGGCCAAGAGTTTTAAATCCCAAGATCAAGTTCCCGCTTGAAGAGAATCTTGAAGAAGTGATCAAAGCTGAGCAGGAATCGATCGATCAGATCCATGCTGCCATTAAGGCAAATCCTGATGATATTGCTGTGATCATAATCGAGCCGATCCAGGCAGAAGGTGGCGATAACCATTTCAGGAAGGAATTTCTTCTAAAACTGCGGGAGATCGCGGACGAAAACGATATTATGCTGATGTTCGATGAAGTTCAGACAGGTGTCGGTCTTACCGGTAAAATGTGGGCTTCAGAGCATTTTGTAATGCCTGACATCCTCTCCTTCGGCAAGAAGATGCAGGTATGTGGAATCATGGTCAGCGACCGTGTAAACAAGGAGCCGGATAATGTGTTTAAAGTGTCATCAAGGATCAACTCAACATGGGGTGGCAATCTGACTGATATGGTTAGAGCCGCAAAGATTCTCGAAGTGATCCACGAAGACGGTTTGGTTCAGCATTCTGCAGATATGGGAGATGTCTTACTCGCTGAACTGAGAGATATGCAGCATGAATTCCCCACTTTGGTATCAAATGTCAGGGGAAAAGGTTTGATGAGCGCCTTCGATTTCAATGATAAATCGATCCGTAATGAATTCGTCTCACGC
>RHKR01000335.1 GCA_008363265.1 Chlorobiota bacterium | reverse complement strand
AATGAAAAAAATATTAATCCTTGTTGTCTTTGCTTTAAATTGCCCGGCATTCGCGCAGTGGCTTCCTGTTAATTTGATGCTCTCAGGAGCACCCATTTATCAGGGCAAACTTTATACCGATCACAGGATCGCCATCCTCTCTACGGGAACAGATGTCTTCTATAAGTCATTCGACCATGGGCGAACCTGGGCTTTTGAAAAATTGCCTTTGAACGATGTTTTCAACTCTTTCGCGGCAGCCGCCAGTGGTGAGATGCTGGCCATGCGCAGGATGAGCGAATATATGATCTCTTCCAATGTGGCTGCCACCTGGCGACGGGTTTACACTTCACTTTCATCAGGCGAGGTTGTCACCGACATTGAAGGGGGAAGGCAGAATTTCTTCTTTATAGCATCCGCAAAAAACCTTTACCGGAAAACCGGAGGTTTCGACTGGCTCGTAAAGCTCACCTTACCACTCGCTACCAACGAGAATATTAACAAAGTCGAAACTTTTAAGGACTCCGGTGTTCTCCTGATCGCCACTTCAACGGGCAAAGTATATAAAAGTCAGGACGATGGTGCATCCTGGAGCGAGGTGATAAATGTCGGTTCGAATATCACCATTCTGGAAGTACACGATACCAACACCGTCACATTCTGTGTCCCGGGAACCTCCCAAAGCAAGATATACACTTCATCTGACAGAGGTACGAGCTGGGACTCGATCCCCGTCCCCTTCAACATATCCGAACTCCACATGGCTTCCAAAACCAAGGGTATGGCCAAGTCTTCAACCAACCAGGTTTACATCACGAACGACGGAATGCGTAACTGGACCCTAAACACCTCAATTAAAGCACTCCACATGGGATTCACGCGGGATGGTAAAGGCCTGATAATAACCCCCGAATCCTTCGTTTACCTTACCTCCGACTACGGTGAAAACTGGGAACTCAACTCGGAACTTAACACCAACACCATCACGGGTATCGAAGTGCTGGCCGACAATTCCGCCTATGCGTTTACTCCCTTCGGAAACCTTTACCGCTCAGGCGATTACGGCATGACCTGGCAACTTATACGCGACTCTCTTCCCGGTACCCTGACCAGACTTACCCGCGACAGCGACACCTCATTCCTCATGTACGACCCCGGTGGTACGGTCCTCCGTTACAGTGCGGCTACAGGCGCGATATCCAACATCTCAGCCACATTTCCCCTTTACGATCAAACGATCTATAGCTACGGAGATTCCCTCTTCGCCATCAAAAACATGAGCCGCATTCACTTCTCCGACGACCGCGGATTGACCTGGACCACGAGAACAATCCCCGACTCGGCGTCCGTCAACTTTTTCTTCGCCGCCGATTCTTTCTTCTACATCGCTGCCAACAATGGTACCATCTACGAATCCTCCAACCGGGGTGCCACATGGTCATCCAGGAGACTCAGCACCGTAGCCAATGACAAGATACTTTTCATCTACCGGAACGGCCTGAGGCTCTGGGCATGCTCGAACTTGAGAGGAATGTACTTTTCGCCGGATGGGGGCATCCACTGGATATCCATCAACTATAAGAACACCTACCGTGCATTTTATGCTCACAAAAACCTCTGGATTATGCAGGTAGCATCCGACGAGATCGTTCAGACGACCGACGAGGGGAGAACCTGGCAAAGAACCTTGCATTATCCCTCAGAGCTCCTCATCAAATCGCTGAAGGTGAACCCGCCCCATTTCGGTCTTATGCTCAGCAGCCAGGGAAGGATATTCCTGATGCACAACGGCGGTCTCCCCGTCGAGCTCACCTCTTTCAATGCTGAAGTGGTGCCGACCGGAGTTCACCTAAGCTGGGAAACAGCAACCGAAACAAACAATTACGGCTTCTACCTCCAAAGAAGGAACAGTGGCGTATGGAGCGACCTTGCCTTCATCCCCGGTAAAGGAACCACTCCCAGAAAAACCTCTTACTCATGGCTCGACGACCTGAAACCTCAAAAAGGTGATACCAATTTCTACCGCCTGAAGCAGGTCGATCTTTCCGGTGAGTTCTCATACAGCAAAGAGGTGGCAGTCGGTTTCTCCCCCTATACCCTCGAGCTCGACCAGAACTTCCCCAACCCTTTCACTCTTAATGGAGAAGAAGGCGGTAACCGGACACAGATCCGTTTCCGCCTGCCCGAAGACGGACACGGTTCACTCAGGGTTTTTGATGCCCGCGGCCGGTTGGTGGAAGAACTCTTCAGCGGTAATCTCAGTGCAGGTGAACATTCCTTCCCCTTCCCTTCACCCGGGGTTTCACCCGCCAGCGGGGTCTATTTCTACGAATTACGGTTTAACGGAAGCGTGAAGCGCGGTAAAATGCTTCTGCTGAGGTGAGGAAAATTTTAAACACCCCCGGACAAGTAATCAACCCTGCCCGGGGGTATTGAAATAAGAGTGTAGTTAGCGGATGAGAATCATTTTTCGTGTTGAAGTAAACTTGCCCGAGGTCATCCGGTAGAAGTATAACCCGCTCGGGAGGTTACTCGCATTGAAGGTCACCTGGTGGTTACCGGCCTCATGCACGCCGTCAACAAGGGTCACGACCTGCTCGCCGAGCGCATTGAACACCGAAATGTTAACCTCACCCGGTACAGGCAACGCGTAACCGATAACGGTCTCGGGATTGAATGGATTGGGATAGTTCTGATCGAGTTTGAACGCAGATGGGGTACCCGCCTCAACGGTTATTGTGTTGCTGTACTCGAAGGCGCCGTCGGTATCGATCTGTTTCAGGCGGTAGCTGACCCTTCCGGTGAGGATCGAGCGGTCGGGGTCGGTGAATGAGTAGTACTTTGGCGAATTGGTGGTATAGTGCCCCTCGACGAAGCCGATCTTCTGCCAGTCGCGCCCGGGGGTTTTTCTTTCGATCTCGAACCCCGCGTTGGAGATCTCGGTGGCTGTTTCCCAGTTAAGTGTTATGCCCGCTGATGTTGCCCGGGCGGTAAATGAGATCAACTCGACGGGGAGGGGGTTCAGTCCGTTCTTCTCCCAAAGCAGGTACATGTAGCCATCGTTATAGCCATCTTCCCGGGACCACACGGAGGGTTGGTAGTTCGCGGCTATAAAAACGGAATCATCTTTCATTTCTAAAGTCCATTTCGCCACTCCACGGTCTATGGGGGATGCGCCAAGATCTGTAACGAATGTCGCCCCACCGGAGAGGGTGCCATACAAAAGTGTGTCTAACTGATTAGCGATAGTTGTTCCCGACGTTTCATTCAGTTTATAGTACGAGACAAGATTTGCCCAGTTGGGGTGATCCGGGGTTACATAGCGATACTTCCACTCGTTAATTGTGTCCTTGTCGAGAGCCACCGACCATATCCGTACTTCGTCAATCTTACCGTTGAAGAATGATCCTTCCACCAGATCATTAGAGGCCCCAATGTGGTTGTAGTAAGTAAAAATCAAATCACCGGGGAAAGTGGTCAGTGCCGCGAGTGAATCAGTCAACAAACCATTTATATATAATTTCGCGGTGGTTGAGGGGGTATCGATTGTGATCGCGATGTGGTTCCAGGTATTGGGTGTTAAAGGTGAGGAAGCATTGATCCCCTGTTCACCGGCCTCACCGCTTGTGGTGATCGCGAACCGGGCATTGGCTCCATTGGAAGGAGTGAAGTACATATAAGTTTGCGTGTCATTTCCAAAGTCGAAAACCCTTTGTCCCGGGACGCCGCCTTCCCAGTAAACCCATGCTTCGAAGGTGAACTCTTCGGGGAAAGCTGTAAGATCGAGGGGTATAGAAGCATGATCGTTGTCCCCATCTAGCTGTAAAGCCCTCAACTGGTTGAAGTAGTCCTGCGCTTCCACATCCCAAAAAACATCAGTAACGG
>RHKR01000334.1 GCA_008363265.1 Chlorobiota bacterium | reverse complement strand
AAAGTGAGTCGTTCAAAATTGTGTTCTGCTCTGAAAAAACCGGTCTCACTGCCGTGTAAACACCGATAGCCCCCGCTCCGGGAAGGAAGAGGAGGTCTTCAGTGGCGCTCTGAACTTCTGTTTTGTCGTAATATCCAAAATCGCAGGTGGCTGCGGTCAGGAAGAAATATCTGCTGTTCTTCAACTGCGGAATTGTCGAGCTACGCACAAAAACCTGCTCGTGCGCCCAGAGTTCGGGACTTCCGTGTCCAATATAATTCAGAAGTACTGTTCCCTCGTTTATCGCGTTAATTATGGCTGCGTTAACTTCGGGTTTCCTTCTGCCAAGACTCGTCTGAACGGTGGGATAGTTTATCAGATATACCTTTTTCTGTTCATACTCGGGTGGTATTCTGCTCTGCGAAAGTCTCTCCGACTGCATCGTATTCCCTGCAAGGTCGATACCCTGTGAAGTAAGATGATCGTCAGCCACGAGGGTGATCAGGTTCTTCCATGAGCTTTTGTCAGTGCTTCTCTCGTAAGCAATTACCTTATCGAGGTAATCATTGGCCTGTTTTGTGTTCTGAGCTGCAATTCTGCCAAGCCCCAGATCGATGCGTCTGTCGTTACCCGAAACCCAAACATAAAAGTCGTCTGTCGAGAATGAGTTGATCTCATATAGAAAATCGCGCGACTGGAAAGTCGGAACCATGTTCTTGTTCTTACCCTCAATATTTTTGTAGTCGTAGTCACCGTCACCCCAGATGAAAACATACTTGGGTGCTGTCTGCCAGTTGTCGTAGGCGTATTTCACGAAATCCCTGATGGCACTCGGATCAACCGAACCTGAATTGAATTCGTTCATTATAGCGTCAACCGTGAAGACCTTGACACTCAAAGGGTCAGTTGGATGTGATTCCCTGTACTGTTTATACCTGTTTGCCGACTCGATCAATTCCTTCGAGGTGATCATTATAAGTTCCGCTCCAACCAGGTCGCCTCTAATGTTCTGATTCGGCATCTCAACTGAATTCACGGGTGTCTTGTACTGCTGACCGCATATCGCATAGTATCGGCTGATAGCACCGGGGCGTTCCCAGGCTCTGAACCGGAACTCACTCCCGCTCTGCATCGCAGGGTTTGTGATCAGCTTCACATTCGCGTGGTCGGTGATGTCGTATACCGTAATGTCAGTGTTCGAAAAATTGCTTAGACGGTATTCATACAACGAATCGGGTCCGGTTGTTCCACGCATCTTGGGGGAATAAAAAAGCAACACATCGTTGTAAGCCTTAAGATACCTGGTCCACGATATCTCGTAAAAATCAAGATAGCCGTATGAAGTGCTGTTTCCGGCGCCGAAAGTGAATCGTAAAACGCTTCTTTCATCGGGGTAGGTGCCGTAGTGGGTCCGGCCCGTTACACTGTCCATCCGTCCGATGGAGTAAGGATCGCTTCCATTACCCGAAACGGTCGATTGTCTCACAACGTTGCCATTTTCCTCAACGGTTAATCCGATCGATTCACTCGACCTGTTGACGAACCAGTAGGAGTAGTAAGCCGGTGTGCCGGGAATTATCCCTTCCACCTTCTTCTGGTAGACACGTGTTTTCATCGACTGTGAGAATTCATCGCCAACAAAGAACCTTCCTGTCTGCCCGAGGTTTATTTTGTCCTCGTCCCAGAAGTCGTACGCGTGAGTCGATTCCACGATATTGTTGGTATTCTCCGCGACTGACTGTTTCCCACCGGTCCGCTTTCCGTTTGAACCACCCGAGGTTATCCAGAAATAGTTCTTCGCGGTGTAGGGATTCAGATTCCTCTTCATGATCCGTGTCAGCGAATCGTAGTACCAGAAGCCTGTACCACGGCCGTAAAATATGATCTCATCACCCTGGTCAAATCTGCCGTCATCCTGTCCGGTTACTGTTATGGCCAATTCCTGAAGGTCTTCAGGGCGAGCCACAGTAATATTCTCAGAAAGGACGTAACCGCCATTGTTGTATATCTTTATCGTTCTGGGGTCGACAGTTGAAGCACTTATTCCGTAAGATGCAAGCTGATTGTAGGTGATCTTGTAAAATCCTTCTTCAGGTGCTTCGAAGCGGTACCATTTCCCTGTGGAAAGAACCGAAGGCCCGGCAGCCGATCCCTTTTTCAGGCTGGAAGGTTTTCTCTGTATCCACTTCCGCGCCATCTCATAGTTGATCACCAGTTCACTCAAAAACTCATCATCAGCTGAAGAGTTGCCGGTTGTGTTTCCGAATGTGAACCTGACTACCATCTTCGTCAGCAGTTTAATGCCGCGACCATCCTGCCCCACCGCGTTCAGATAAATATCCTGAACATTCAGACCTCTAACCATGCCGCCCTCTCCGAAAAGAAGGGGTTCAGAAGCCGGGGTGACATCGTTTTTTCGGGTGTAAATATACTCTGCATTGCGGTCGATCCCCGCGCGAACCTCCGGGACGGGCGGCAGTTCACCTGAAATATTTTTGTAGGATGTAAATAGCACTTCGGCCGTGACACCGTTCTCATACGGAACTCCAATCATCAGATGCCTGGAACGTGCATCGGGCGATCCGGCTGCCGCAGATGGATTTCTAACCGATCCGGAGAAGGTGAAGTTGCGGTATTGTCTGCCGTCAATGCTGGTGAAGCCCGAATCAGTGTAGACCGGCGAGTATTCAATTGTCATGCTGTTAGCAGACGACTGAACAATCTTAACTTCGCTCTGTGGAAAAATCTGGAGAGCCAGAGCCAACAATATTAACGAGATTTTTTTTAGCATGCTTGCCGAAAAATGGTTTGCTTACAAATTATTCAAAATTGGTAGAAAAATCTCGTATTTTGGCTCCGGATATGTTGCCTTGCTTTCAGGCTGTGGGGTTGTGAAACAAATAATTCTTTCAATCGACAAGATAACTAAATTCCTCAATATAAAATAATACTAATTTCTCGCCACCACTCTGTTGCAGTCCGGTTCATACTGCCAACGGAAACGTAACGGAAACCGAGGTTCCCCGCCCGGGTTCACTCTCGATACCGATGGTGGCATCCATCAGTTCAGCGAATCTGTTGGCCACCGTCAACCCGAGTCCGTTTCCTTCGAAATCGCGTCCAAGACCCTCACTTGCCTGCCTGAAAGCTCCCCAGATGTGATCAAGTTCGGCTTGAGAGATACCTATACCGGTATCATTTATTATGATCCTTACCGCTGATCCAAGGGTTTTTATCCCCAGTTCAACCTCGCCTTCTGGCGTGAACTTGATCGCGTTATTTATAAGATTATCGATCAGGGTGTTGAACATGTGAATATCGATATTGCAATAGACACCGTTTGAGGGACTTGTCATGAAATATTTAAGACCCTTTTTTTCGGCCTGAGACCTCTGCAACTCGAAAATATCCCTCAATCGGGTGACTATTTCAGTCTTTACGAAGTGAGGGGCGATTATCTCCGCTTCTATGCTAGAGTAATCGAGGATCATACTTACAGTGTCATGCAAACGTTTGGCGCCGTTCACTATTCTGTTGACCATCTCCGTGAGTTCCGGATCCCCGGATACCTCCTCCTCGATCAGTTCGGCGTAACCGAGTATCCCAAGTAAAGGGGTTCGAAGCTCGTGACTCATGTTCGCAAGAAAATTTGACTTCACCCTGTTCATTTCCTCCGCTTTCTCACGGGCCCTGATCAGCTCGGCCACAACACGGTCTTTTTTTATAAAAACAGCCAGTTCTCTCGCCAGTATCTCAAAAAGGCTCAACTCGCGGGGGCCGAAAGTGCTCAGCTCTGAATTACTACACACCATCAGAACCCCGAATTTCTCGTCTGAAGTAGCAACCGGAACTCCAAGAAGACTCTTCACCTCAGCGTATTCGCCGG
>RHKR01000333.1 GCA_008363265.1 Chlorobiota bacterium | reverse complement strand
GACCAGTGTGTCGCCCAGGGTGTACCTTTCGCCCGTGAGTACGGCGGATACCTCGACAACCGTTCATTCGGTGGCGCTCAGGTTTCAAGAACTTTTTATGCAAGAGGCCAGACAGGTCAGCAGCTTCTTCTCGGGGCATACAGTGCCCTTTCACGCCAGGTCGGACTCGGTACCGTTAAAATGTACGAGCGT
This sequence comes from Chlorobiota bacterium, assembly GCA_008363265.1. Classification (GTDB taxonomy): domain Bacteria; phylum Bacteroidota; class Ignavibacteria; order Ignavibacteriales; family Ignavibacteriaceae; genus UTCHB3. The sequence goes on along the minus strand of RHKR01000333.1, from coordinate 3,682 downwards.
CACGAGATTCTTGATGTTGTTGTTATCGACGGCAGAGCGCGTGGTATCATCGCCAGGAACATGGTAACCGGCGAGCTTGAGAGACACGCTGCCGATGCGGTTGTACTCGCAACAGGCGGTTACGGAAACGTTTACTACCTCTCGACCAACGCGAAGGGTTGTAACACTACCGCCATCTGGCGCGCCCATAAAAGAGGTGCTTATTTTGGTAATCCGTGCTTCGTGCAGATCCACCCGACATGTATCCCTGTCAGCGGTGAACATCAGTCGAAACTGACCCTTATGTCTGAGAGTCTCAGAAACGACGGTCGAGTATGGGTGCCGATGAAAAAGGGTGACACCCGCAAACCAAACGACATTCCGGAAGCGGAGAGGGATTACTACCTCGAACGCCGCTATCCATCGTTCGGTAACCTCGTTCCCCGCGATGTGGCTTCACGAGCGGCGAAACAGGTATGCGACGAGGGAAGAGGGGTTGGTGCTTCGAAGATGGCCGTCTACCTCGATTTTGCCGACGCGATCAAGCGTCAGGGCAAAGCAAAGATCGAAGAAAAATACGGCAACCTCTTCGACATGTATTATGAGATCACAGATGAAAACCCGTACGAAGTGCCGATGAGGATCTATCCCGCGGTTCACTACACCATGGGTGGCTTATGGGTTGACTATAACCTGCAGACCACGATCCCCGGACTGTTCGCCGCGGGAGAAGCTAACTTCTCCGATCACGGCGCCAACAGGCTCGGAGCCTCTGCTCTGATGCAGGGTCTGGCCGACGGTTATTTCATACTTCCTTACACCCTTGGCGGATATCTTGGCGGCACACAGTTCCCGAAAGTTTCAACTGATGCCCCCGAGTTCGCTGAAGCCGAGAAGAACGTAAAGAGCGTTATCGACAGGCTACTCGCCGTTAAGGGCACCAAATCAGTCGATTATTTCCACAAAAAGCTCGGCAAGATCATGTGGGACAAGGTCGGTATGGGCCGTAACGAGGCCGGACTGAAGGAAGCGATCGCCGAGATCCGCGAACTTCGTGATGATTTCTGGAAGAATGTAAGAGTGCTTGGCGAATCGGAAGAATTGAACCAGTCACTCGAAAAAGCCGGAAGGGTTGCCGACTTCCTCGAGCTCGCCGAACTGATGGCCGTGGATGCACTTCACAGACGTGAGTCATGCGGCGGTCACTTCAGGGAGGAATCGCAAACTGAAGACAATGAAGCGAAAAGAGATGATGAGAACTTTAGCTATGCGGCTGCATGGGAGTTCAAGGGTGTGGGTGCGGAACCGAAACTCCACAAAGAAGAACTCACATTCGAATACTGCAAACCCAGCCAGAGAAGCTACAAATAGGAAAGGAGCGTAAATATGAACTTTACTGTAAAAATATGGCGTCAGAAAAACGCGAAAACTCCCGGCAAATTCGTTGACTATACCGTTAACAACATCTCCGAGGATACATCTTTCCTTGAAATGCTTGACATCATGAATGAGGACCTAATCGCGAAAAATGAAGAGCCTGTGGCGTTCGATCACGACTGCCGCGAGGGCATCTGCGGTATGTGCAGTCTGCACATCAGCGGAAGGCCACACGGTCCGAGGCAGAAGGTTACCGCCTGTCAGCTCTTCATGAGAAGCTTTGAGGATGGCGAGACTATCACAGTTGAACCGTGGAGGGCACAGCCTTTCCCGGTTATCAAAGACTGTATAGTCGACCGTTCCGCATTCGATCGCATTATGCAGTCGGGCGGCTTTATATCGGCTTCAACCGGTTCAGCCCCTGACGGCAACGCTATCCCGATCCCTAAAAGGGATGCCGATCTCGCGATGGACGCGGCGGCCTGCATCGGTTGCGGAGCCTGCGTTGCAGCGTGCAAGAACGCTTCGGCGATGCTCTTCGTGGCGGCAAAGGTTTCGCACCTTGCGCACCTGCCTCAGGGTAAGGTCGAAAGGAAGGAACGCGTGCTAAATATGATAGCTCAGATGGACAAAGAAGGTTTCGGCTCATGCACCAATACCTACGCCTGCGAAGCTGAATGCCCCAAAGGCATTTCAGTGGCACATATCGCGTTCCTAAACAGAGAGTATCTGAAAGCAAGTCTTTCATAGTATCAGATAATTTAATCACGGGCTGTCGGTGATCGATCAGAAATTGGTCAGGCAGCCCTTTTTGTTAAGCGAAAATGTTCAAAGAAAAAGCAGCAAGATTACTTAAGAAGAACAGTGAGGCGATAAGTGCCTCAGGCGCGTCCGCGTTCACGACAGAGGAACTGGAGAAGCTGGGGGTCCACCCGGCTTTCATAAAGTATCTTTGGGCTGAAGGGATCCTGCTGAACAACGGTCAGGGAGAAGCCGGAAAGCGGTTTGGAAGGGATGATATCCTCGCCACATTGAAGAAGGCCGCTGTGTTCAACCTTAATTTTCTTTTCAATCCCGTTTTTCTGCTGAAAAAACAGCTCTTTCCGGCAGTTGATGGTGTCTCCAAAGGCAAGATCAACGATCTGAGAAACCGTGTATACTATTACCGGTATTACATCGACATACTTGACAGACTGCTGAGTTCGGGTAAACTGGTTGAGTCGGGTTACGATGAAACAATGGAAAAGATCGGTAAGAAATTACTTGCAGCGAATTTTAAGCCGATAATCACCGACGGGATCGATGCACTGAGCCACTTCTTTAATTTCGGTGATGAGCATGCATTGCTCGATCTGGAATGTATGAAACTCTTCCTTCTCTCACGTGGATTGAAGGAGGAATACGCCAAACTTGAACCGAACTTTGAGGGGAAGGATCAGTTGAGCGTTTGGAAAATAAAGGACATTCTTACCGGGGATGACAAGTCTGTGTTTGACTCAAGTCTCGACATAACCCGCGAGATAAAGCCCCAAAGGCCGACTCTTCCGCCTGAAGTGACAACCCCCGAAGAACCGGTTTTACCCAAACCCTCAAAAGAGTATTCACCGCCTGAGCCCCGGGTTCCGGGAGAGATGTTCGTTTCACCGGCGGGACAATCTGAAGCCCAAAGACCGGTTTACAGGCCGGCTTCCCGCAGCATTGAGGAATTCATGACTGTTCCCCGGCGAAAAGTTGAGTTCGAACCGGTTGTGGAGCCGAAAGAAGAGCAGGTGGCAGAACCGGAGGTAAAATCCACCGAGGCTGAAGAGATAATTGCCAGCCTCCCTTCGATCCATGATGATGTCCCGTCAAGAATTTTCGAAGAGGAGAAGGTTGAAAGGTACGAGTTCAGCTTTCCCCCGAAATTTGATCCGAAGATGGCGGAGGTAAGGGAGAAAAAGAATCTTCTCTCACTTTTGAGTGAAGATGAGAGTATAAAAATAATCCAACAGGTTTTTGACGGTGACCATTCCGATTTCTTCAACAGCATGGAAGCAATCGAGAAGTGCCGGAGTCTTACCGAAGCCAAAAACCTCCTTTCAATAATTTACGCCAATGCCGGGCTGAACGAAAAGAACAAGTATGCCAGGCTTCTTACGGAAAAAACAGAGAAAAGTTTGAAGGGGTAAAAGATGTTCATAGATTTTGTAAGTATTGAGATCGGAGCCGGTAAAGGCGGCGATGGTGCCGTCGCTTTCAGGCGCGAAAAGTTCGTTCCCAAAGGAGGACCCTCCGGAGGTAACGGCGGCGATGGAGGATCGGTGTATATTTACGCTGACCACAACCT
>RHKR01000332.1 GCA_008363265.1 Chlorobiota bacterium | reverse complement strand
GAAATATCAGGCGCAAAGCATTTGAGTTTGAGGAATTGCTCATGAAGGAGAACCCTCAATTCAAGTTCAATATTCTGCCGTTTGATGAGACTGAAGATCCATCCATTCCACGAATGCTTGCGCAGTATAATCGGGATAAACTCGAGATTTCTCAGCAGCGGGTCTCTTATCAGAGTATCTTTAAACTCGATCTTCTCAACAATAGTGACCTTTTTAAGATGGCAAAGAGACGAGAGAGAGTGGTATCTTTAATTGTGTCAAAACTTGAGTATTTATATTCCGGGTTCATTCTCAAATACTTAGTGAAATTTGATTCAGACGAAGAAGTGTGGAAATACTTAAAAGCTCAGCTTGGTTCAAAACCATTAGAAAAAAAATTGGTGAATTTCTCATATCTTTATTCGTTCTCCAGATCTGATCAGAATTTTATAAATATTAACATTGCCGCCATTATGAAAAGCGAATTATCGGCGCACAGTGGAATTGAAATTTCAATTGATGTAAACGATAAGCTGAAAGCTAAAAACACTAGCGAAATCGAACAAGGACTTGCAGAGAATATAAATATTGTTGAGGATATACTTGAAAACTACTCTCTCGAGAATTTGGTAAGAGGAGATATTTATGAGTAGCAACACGCTAACTTTAGATTTCCAAGATGTATTACATGATTCGACCACACCTTTAAGATATGCTTTTAGGGGTATAAAAATTTTTGTTAATGATAGTCCCCAATTTGCTTCATCAACTAAGGTAAAACAATACGGTTGGAACGAGACTGTGCAGCTTGACATCTCGAGCGATTTGGATAATTCTTTTAGTGAAGAGAACCTTCATTTCGTATCGGACTTGAATTTCAATCTTAATTTGTTGAGTATAATATCCGATAGCGACCTTTTCTCTGAGGAAATGGATCCAGAGATTTCTCGTGTTCTTGCCAAGCATAATTTACAGGGAAAGAAAAAGAGAACGCGTTGGTAGAATGAATCAGGATGAAGTAATAAAACTAATTCAAGATCATATACCCGAATACCTAAGTCTTTCCGCGAAAGACTATCTAAATGAGTGCATAAAGACTCAATTTCCTGAATCAAGAACACCTGAACACATTTACATGACTCCAAAAAATACGGATTACGATTCAGATGAGTTTTTGCAAGGAATGATTATAGATGAAATTCCATTCCCGCTGCTGGAAAATTTAGACGAGGGGGAGGAGGGTGTGGTACCGGTAGTGTACGCTCCAGGCATAATTATAACTCCGTCATGTCATAATGATGAAAGCAATCATTCGATTCTTGAAAATAGTATCCTTTTCGCCCGTATCAACGACATTGGCGAGTTTATAGACGCATTAACGAGAGAAGGTGTTCCTCAGAATAAAATTGAAAGTTGGTTGGACTCTTTAAAAAGTAATAAAATATCATCGTGCATGTATCTGCCCGCATATAATACTGCTTTCATGGAGATTCGGGAGAGCTTTATTCAGTTTGATTACACAACTCGAGTTCCTGCTTCAATATTACCTAAAAATAAAATTGTCTCACCAATCATAGATGGAGGAGCCAGAATAGCGAATCTGCAACTTTATGGGTTTTATCTGTTTATTGTAAAGTATTCCTATTTTATGTTTAGATTCTCCGAGAAATTAGATCGATACAATATTTAATTTGGTAGTTTTACAGCAATTGTAAATATCTTTTTCTACCCCACCTCAATCCTAACCGTACACCGGCAATTTATATCCTCTTCAGCGACTCCAGACATCCCGGGTCCCTCGGTTCTTACTCCGCTGGGGAGCGTGAAGAGCCCGTCGTCGTCGGCTTCTTTGCCGTCCATAGCTTTATGACTGTCCCGGGTGCGATCGTCGTTCGTTGCCACCCAGATCCGCTTCATTTTAAGACCTAGCCGGTCAGCCGCTCCCTCGACCTTGTCAATTGCCAGGTTCCGGCCTATGCTCTGCGCCCGGTGGCCTTCAGTCCGTACGATCCTGATCGTTTTATTCGCGGACATCTCGGTTGTTTTCTCCAGCCGCTTCGCGATCTTGGCATACCCTTCTCCCTTGATCAACCCCTGTGAAAGTTCCGTTTTGATCTGTGAAAGGTATTTGGCCGAATTCTCCTGCAGAGCTTCCGGCCATGTGATCCTCTGCATGGGGTTTATGATCGCCGTTTTGATCACATCCTCATTGAGCACTCCAAAGCCTACCGTCACCTCCAAGCTCTTGTTAATGGCACCACCGGTTGCAGTAAAGGTTTCTGAAACAATGTCTCTAAAGGCTTTCTCAACCGTCCGTTTACCCTTGCCGGTCAGCGTCTTGATCTGTTTCGCGATCTCTAGTTCCAAGTTAGTCAGCCTTTGATATGCAACCATATCCTTAAAGGTCACCTGGTCGCCGTACTTCTCGAACATGGCGGCGATCATCTGCTTAACATCTTTAAGTGCCGCCGCATACACCTGTGCAAGATCTTTTTCATAACCGAGAATTATCTTCTCCGCTTCCAGATCGGATATCTGCAGGAGTTTCGCGATCCGCTCATTTGGCGTCATACCACTTCCTCAGTGTCCTGAACCTGCGCCAAAATGCCCGATCCGCTATCATACCTCTCCTGCTCGATCAGCTCCAACTCTCTCTGCACATCGCTTACAAATGGCAGCATCCCAAGAAGAGTTTCATCCGAAACGATCCCCTTCAACTTGCCGGCAACATCCCCAAGGTACAACATATCCACAGGCAGGTTTCTGTTAAAAGTGAAGTCGAGATCTTCATAATTCAGCGGAACTCCCCTCGTTTGCCACGCCGAGCAGATCACTCTCATCATCTGATCGAGTCCTGCTTTGAACTTCCTCTCCTTGGTTTTCGCGCGGAACTCGAGCCCGAGTAGTTTCCATTTCCTGCTCTCGCCGCTTTGCCCCTGTCCAGAGAACTTCTCGTCTGACATATCAACTGCCTTCGCGAACTTGTAAATGTTCTCTGCGAGAGTCCGTTTGTGATTCTCGATAAAGGTGGCATCAGCTTGTTTCGTTAGAAACCTGGCATCTTCGCCCTCAGCCAAACCGAGTGCCCCGGTCTGCCTCAGTTTCACGATCGTCTCCTGCGAGATCTCGGCTCCAAAGATCAGCAGGTACGCCAACCTGAATTCCTCAATCTCATTCTGCACATCCGAGGTCAACCGGTCATAAGCATCGATCAGATCCCGCACCTTCTCGAAGTCACTCATCTGCAGGTTATTATTGGCAAACCGCACAACCGGCACGCGGTCGAACAAGTGGGGACCCGAAACACCGAACAAACCCTCCGCATCTTGTCTGAAAGTACCGCTCTCATCACTCACGAAGTAGGTTACAGTTCGCTTGTCGTACCACTCGACCACCGTCCTCTCTACTGAAGCATTGCCCCTCTTTTCCGTCACCGTGTAGTAGATCAGAGCGTAAACCACCTCTTGAAGTGTCGCGTCTTCAACAAAGATCACTTCCCAGGGATTCAGGTTCATCACACGCTCTTGAGCTTCCTTGTCGATCCAGCAAAGTCTCGCGCCATATCCACAGATGGCGGCCATTTCACCTGTTGTTGAGTCAAGATCCTCAATGTTATTCCGTTTTCTAAAGCTCTTTATCACCGACTGGATGCGCGCTAATTCACTCTCGCTATAAGCACCCTCATCAACTTTCCAAGTGACCGGTTGGCCGAACAGATAGCCGGTTATTCCATCCACGATCTCACCCCTGAAATCGTTTGCCAGCTTGTTATTCAACTTGCTCTCATTTTCGAACTTCCTCTCCTTTATCGGCACATGACCGGCATACTCGAAATAGTCTCTCAGCATCCTTGCTCTCACCGGTTTGTGATCATTGATCAGATCCCAAATGATCTGATTATTGATCTGGTCACCGGCACTCTCAAT
>RHKR01000331.1 GCA_008363265.1 Chlorobiota bacterium | reverse complement strand
CGAGGGAGGTACCATCGAAGAGTCTTCTGTAAATAAATGGAAGGCGGTCAAGAATCTCTTTGGTTTTGAAAAGATCCTCTTTGTATGAGTCAGGCAGCTTACCGGAGAATATTCTGAACCGCTCGGAGAGTCTTCTGTAAAGCGGGAGGATGAATCTGTTAAGAATAAACTTGCCGCCGAGTGCGATCCGGTGAAAGAAATAGTGTGTATTTACCCGTATGAATTTGAACGCGACCGGAAGCAGACGGGCAAATTTACCTGCTGTTCGCATCGTTTTCTGAGCTTCACGGTTGGATCCGGTTATCAGGGTTTTCACTTCCCGGATTGCTGACGCGGTTTTAACGGCGACCTGGCTGTTGATCGAGAGCTCGAGTTTATCGTTGTTGTTCTCGATCTCACGCAGGCGTGTGATAAAATTCTCGCTGAGTGCTGAAATGATATCCCTGGCACCGTCGAGGTCACCGGGGTCTTCTTCGAGGCGTTTCACGATCGAATCGATGTAGTATATCACACTCGACTCGAGGTTACGGAACTCCTTCAAGGAAGTTTCCACGTAATTTACGAGGAACTCGTTCACATCACCGATCTCTCTGGGGAAGCGCGACAGGAGGAAGTTCTGAGTGATCTTGCCTATTTTGTAGTTCTTCAGCTCAATAAAGCCGGGTGTTCTCTCAGGAAGGTTAAGGTCGCTCTCCTCAAGGTACTCTGACTCAGCGGGAAGTGCCGCCGAGAGGGAATTAATGCCGTTGATAACTGTATCGAGAAAAGTCCTGAGTTTACGGCTTCTGGATGCCCTTTCGAGTTCTCTCACCACGAGTGTCAACTCGGAAAGACTTTGGGAGATGCGGAAGTTGTCTGAGTAAGACTTTAGTCCGTCATATCCCTCGGGGAGACGTTCGGTGAGGTTGTGAGTAAAGTGCCGGATCTGGTCAGCGATCTTTGGGCAGCCGCTTCTGATCCTGCTGCTTATTTCATCGGCGATATTCAAAAGAGCGCGATCAAGGAAGTTGTTGAGCTGGATCTCGAAGCGGTAGATGTAGAGCTCTTTTTGAATAAGCCCGATAATACCGTGGTAATAGACCACCCAGAACCGGAGGGAGTCGATCAGTTCACCTTTTTTCTTCTGAGAGTCTTCCATCGCTTTGAACAGGTCAAACTCATTACCCCGTTTCTCCACCCTGATGATCTCGCCGAGGTGTTTTACGAAGGAGTTGTATGGGGAAGCAAAAGCATAGGTCAGTCGCTTCTCGATCTGATCCACATTCGAGGATTGCTCATTAATATAGACATCAAGTTCATTGAAGAACATCTCCTTCAGTTCCTCATACCGCATGAAGAATACTGTTACAAACCCGAGACTGCTCTTCTCCTGGCCTATGATAGTGATCATCTCATCGAGATACGAGATGAAATTCTTGTGAATGGCCTTCAGCTTCCTGTAGAGGTTTAACCTGTCGGCACCGACAAGATTCATTGTCTCCAGTATTTCAGTGGTTGTCACCGCGTTCAGGTAGAACTTCGCCATATTCTTAAGTTCCACGTCAACAGTTACGGGGTCACCTCCCCTGAACCATCCGGAGACGAGGGATCTTGCCTTCAAACGGAGGAGATACAGCTTGAAATCGAGTGATCTTCCTCTGAAGGAAGCCAGATTGGTGAGGACCGCAATTGAAAAAATGCCGGGTATGTCATCCGTGACTTTCACAAGTTCGTTCAGAAGTTCACGGGCCAGAGTGTCGTAGTTGGCAAGTTTTCTCTCAGCCTGTTTTCTTTCTTCCAGATGGTGGAGGAGTGCCTCTGTCTGATTTATCCTCAGGCTTTGAAGTGTCGCCTTGATCGCCCTTGGTTCTTTCCCCGACATGATGATCGACTCGATCGAGAGGAACATGTTCCTGTAGAGGGCAACCGTTTCCTCAAGCAATTCCTGCGACTCATTGTTTCTTTTGGCAATGAACTTGTCACGGAAGTTGTTGACCAGTTCGATAATTTTAAAATAGACATCGAAAAGTAATTTATTGAGTTTTTTATCCTCAAAGATCGGTTCAGAGAAGACCACCCGGTACTCTTTAACCACTTTCGCCAGCTTTTCAACTTCTTTTGGCGTTTCAACTTTCGGTTCTTCAACCTCATCCACACCGGCGATGCTTTTACCGAATTTTACAAGAGCAAACCGGAAGATCACGGGACCGGAGATCAGATTCAACAGGATCAGATCATAGAGGACCGGGGTAACAAGTTCAGCCACGGCCGGTACTTCTTTGGAGATTATCTGCAGAAATCCGAGCATCAGCACGCCGGTCGAGATAAAACCTGTCCAGCCGTACCTTAGGATGTTCTGATCGAATGTGAGCATTTTACCCGTTAACCGGAGTGACACCACTATGGCAACTATCCTGACAAGGAAGAGAGCCGCGGCGAGCGGAAAAGCCCTGGAAATGGTATCGATCTCGAGGGAAGCGCCTGCGAGAGCGAAAAAGACGATATATACAGGGAGTGAAAAATTGGAAACCGATCTCTCAAGCTCATCGGTATCGGAAAAATTAACTGTTATTGCCCCGGCCACTACAAAAAGAAGCAAAGTCTCCAAGTGAAGAAGTATCGAGGCATAACTTCCGAAAACCACGAGACATACCAAAAAGAAGGTTATTTCTGATCTGATATATTTCAGATAAAAGACCACCAGAGCCCCGATAAGCAAACCGGCTATGATCGTTTTTCCCAGCTCCGCCAAGAGTTGAGTAAGGTCTCCTCCGGCACCTGCCGCGGATGAGGGGAAGAGGTTCGAGTTTACAAAATAAATGACCACAGCGAGAAGGAGGATATTTACGATATCCTTCAGCACGGCTGTACCAAGTGTCAGATCTACGAGACCATTGTCACTTTCAAGGTCATCAGCAACCGCCATGGTTAATTCGATTGAGGTGCCCATCGATATCACGGATACGAGGAGTCCTATCGCGATGAGGGTTTCAGTTGATGGTTGAGTTCCTGTTATCACAGGCATCAGAAAGTAAACACCGGCAGTGACCATGATAAAGATCACCACTACCTTGACGAGCAGTATCAGAAGTGCCGGCTTCAGTATCCATTTCACGTGGCTAAGTTTGAGGTGAAGTCCCGCGGCAAGTGCGATCACAGCCAAGGCTATGTTATTCACCGGTTCGAGATTGTTGATCACCCGCGTTGAAATAAGATTCAGATCGAATGATTGAAGAACTCCCGAAAGTGGAATGCCGAACAACGCTCCTGCTGCCAGGTAACCAAGCACTTTGGGAAGCCTGATCAGTGTAAAAAGTTCACCGAGTGTGAATGAGACCAGGATCATGAATCCAAGTACAGCGAGTGTACGGGGGTAGAGCAGGTTACCCGGGGTTCCGATCTGAGTAGCGAGAACCATCAGACCCAGAAGCAGGGCAATTACGAAGAGCCTTCTTGCGACGGCGATCATCCAATCTCTCCTTTGATCTCACCTGATTCGATCAGGAATTTTTTGACTGTCCACGAAGCGGGGACCGATGACGCGATCGCCACAACAAAAACCGTGTTCATTACCCAGGGAAGGAGGATATTGTTGAAAACCGTTGCGTAATTGATCAGCATGGCGAAAACCAAAATGTTGGAGAGCAGAAAGACAGATGTTTGCTTACGGTTCACGCACTCCGGATCGAACGCGGCGACATGGCTGATCCTGTGTGAGATATACTTTGAAAAAAGTTTTATCGCCGGGAAGGCGAGTGCCGCGGCCCAAACGAGCCAATCGGTTGGAAGTGCCCAGATCATTCCCGCGAAGATCACAGTAACCGCAGTAAGAGGTGGAATCATTCCCTCGAGGGTATCAGTGATCGTGTGATTCATCCCCGAGAGATTTCCAAGGAAAATTCCGAGAATAAAACAGAGAAACAGGG
>RHKR01000330.1 GCA_008363265.1 Chlorobiota bacterium | reverse complement strand
GAACCGTTTGCCGCGCCGCTGAAGTGGTTCTTGTTCCCATCCTTGGTAATGATATCAAGAACCGATGAGAGCCTTCCGCCGTGTTCGGCAGTGAACCCGCCTTTGTGAAATTCGAGCGCCGAGGCGATCTCGGGGTCAACCACCGAGAAGATACCAAGAGCGTGGTAGGGATTGTAAATGGTGGCGTTGTTCAGCAGCACCACATTCTGCTCGTTATCGCTTCCACGCACAAAATACCTCGCGGTAACATCGCCCGTTGTGCTCACACCGGAGCTGTACTGAAGTGTCCGCAGCACATCAGCTTCCACTCCCTTGGGAAGGAGTTTGATCTCCTGCGCGGTGATCTTCTCCAGTCCGAGGTCCGTAGCGTTCGCCTCAACCGATTTTTCGCCGTAGATCGTGAGGGTCTGGGTCGTGTATGAAACCGGGACGAGCTTCACATCCACCTGCGTGATCTGGCCGCTGGGTATATCGACCGCCATTTCGAGCGGTTTATAGCCCATCATCGAGTAGATCACGGTTTGTTTACCGGGTGGCACCGAAGGGATGATGTAGTACCCCGAAGTGTTGGTCGAGGCACCGTGTTTTGTCCCCTTTATTATCACATTCGCGTAAATTACAGGCTCACCGTTGGTCGAGTCGGTAACGAATCCCCTGAGAATTGTTGATTGCTGATCGGGTGTGGCCTGTGAGAAAAGGAGAATTGGGGACAGTAAAAGCAGAAGAAAATATCTCAATAGTTGAACTCCGGATGGGAGAGAATAAGGTTGAAGTGTCGTCGCGTGAAAAAGTTTAGACTTACCGCGGCAACTTAAAATGAATTACCATTTAATAATATGGAAAAAAAGCGTGAAAATTTGCGAAATTTTCGGGTACCCTCCCTCAATAGGAAACAATATTTGCTTTCCTTTTGTAGAATTCCTATCTTCAAAATCATTTTAAGAAAGTTCTAATATGTTCATCACGCTTCTGATCTTCAACTTTTTAGTGAGTTTTTTAACTTGCGCCATCATTGCTTATTCCTTCAGGAAACCGCTTGATACCATCTTTCACCGATTGGTTAAAGAAGATATATATGTGGCCTGGAGCAGGTATGTTCTGTTCGCGATCTTCGTTGTGGGTATCTCGGGTGGGGTCCGTATCTGGGAACTTGAGAAATACCTGAACACCAATGAAAAGACCGGCGTCTATACCTATGTCCTCACCGCTGAAAGGTGGGCACTCGAGATATACCGTGCGATAATGGGCTCACTCGAAGCCACCGCATGGATGCTTTTGTTTGTATTCCTCTTTGCCCTCGTAGCGTATGTCGTCATCCGATTCACGGAAAACAGCGCTGAAGCGAGAGAGAAACAGTTGAAAATGTTTTCGAAGAGGGATGAATGATATTTTAGAGGTTAGTGGTTAGAGGTCAGTGGTTAATCCTGACCAGCACTGACTAACCTCTAACCTCTAACCGTTAACCACTACTTTAGAAGTACCGCCTTCACCGTCTGCTGTTTATTTCCGGTCGTGGCACGGATCAGATAGAGGCCAGCCGGAAGATTTGCAGCCTCAAATGTGACGGTGTGGAAACCGGGTTCGGTGATGCCGTTGTGGAGGGTGGTGATCTTCTCCCCGCGGATGTCGTAAACGGAGACATCGACAAAATCCCTTTTATCCAATGAGAATGAAACCACGGTTGAGGGATTGAACGGATTCGGATAATTCTGATGCAGCGTGAATGACGCGGGACCTGAATTCGCTTCATCCTCCACACCGACGGGGGTGGTCTGGATCTTCAATATCATCGTGCTTTTGCCCGCCAGTTCGCCCGGGATGGCGTAATTGCTGAAACCTCCCTGGAAGTTTATGGGTACCTGTCCGATTCCCGCGCCTGTTTCGGCATTTAGAACATAGAGATCGCCCGGATCGAGATTCGACTGGTTCATAGAAACTGTAAAGTTTGAAACGGGAAACTCGCTGAAATTGTGAATCACAAAGATCGCCTCATTGTCGAGGTCGCGGCAGTAGGCGTAAATATTCCCGTTCGACGAAGTGCCTGCCCTGTAGCCGCCCCTCCTTAAAGCCGTTTCCCTGTTTCGCAGATGGATAAGATCGCGGTACCTGCTCAGGAGAGATGTGGGGCTTGCCGACATCGTCTGCACATTGTTAAGATTGTAGGGTGTACCCAGCGCGTACCACGGCGTGCCTGTGGTGAAACCGCCGTTCGTGCCGGGGGTCCATGGCATCGGGCGGCGCTTGTTCTCATCGATCCCGTAGCCGTTCATCCCGATCTCTTCACCGTAGTAAATAAACGGCACGCCCGGAAGTGTCAGGTATATCGAGGCGGCCAGTTTGCTCCACTTCTCGTTCTGATTAAGGATGCCGAAAACCCGGTCCTGATCGTGATTGCTGAGAAATGTGGCGTACTGCAGTGGTTGGTACAGCGACGCGACCGAGGTCATCTTGTTGGCGAGACCGCCCGGAGATGAGTTCTTGATCGCGTTTATGATCGCCGAGGCGAGGTCGAACTCGAAGCAAATGTCGAGTCGGTTTCCGTTCGAGTACGGGACCACCTGCGAGGTGCTCGACCACACTTCTCCGACCGTAAGGGCTTCAGGATCGGCTGCTTTGTAAACTGTTCTGAACTCTTCAAGGAACGCGAAAGTGGCCGGAACATGCTCCATTATCTGGCCGTCTTCAAAGAGGTGCTTGATCGCGTCGAGCCTGAACCCATCCACATTCATCGTGTCGAGCCAGTAGCGGGTCAGATTGAATATCTCATTCTTCAGCGGCGTGTGGGCCATGTTCAGGTCGGGCATTCCGCTCCAGAACATACCGAAATAGTAGTAATTATTGAACTGGTGCCAGACCTGTTGCCCCCATGTCCCCGTGTAGCCGGGGTTGAAGTTCTTCCAGATATAGTAATCCCGGTAGGGTGAAGAGGGGTCGGTCGAGGCGGCGAACCAGGGGTGCTGGCGTGAAGAGTGGTTTATCACAAAATCGATTATCACTTTAATGCCGCGCTGGTGTGCTTTGGTAAGGAACTCCTTAAAGTCGTTCATTGTGCCGTAATCCGACTCAATCCCACGATAGTCGGTCACATCATAGCCGTGATAGCTGGGAGAGGGGTTTATCGGCATCAGCCAGATCCCCGTAACGCCGAGGTCGGTTGTTGTGGCGGGATTGCCGTCGTTCAGGTAGTCGAGCTTGTTGATCAGCCCTCTGAAGTCGCCCTTGCCGTCACCGTTCCCGTCGTAAAAGCTTCGGACAAATATTTCGTAAAAAACCGCGTCGTTCCACCACTTCGTGGAAGCCTGTCCGAAAATCGGGAGCGCGAAGAGGATAAAAAGGAATAAATTTCTGATCATTGAATTGCTGCCGCGTCTGATTTTTGTTTCATTTCAAAAAAGTCAACTTCATAAATAGCAATTTCAGAGATGAAATAAAAGGTGAAATGATTAGCTTTGCATCCGCGATAACAGAAAGAATTATGAAGAACCGGATCAAAACCGACAGCAGATTGTTTTCATGGCTAACCCTCGGCCTTTTGGCGATTATCTGGGGGAGCTCATTCATCCTGATGAAGCGGGGGCTCGAGGCCTACTCGGCAGCGGAAGTGGGGGCACTCAGGGTGGTCATCTCGGCTGTCGTGCTGCTGCCACTCGCTTTAAGGAGTTACAAGGAGTACCTGCAGAAATACTGGAAGCATTTTCTCTTCTTCGCGGTGCTCACGAATCTCGGTCCGTCGATCCTCTTCGCCACTGCCCAGACGCGCATAAGCAGCTCACTCGCGGGTGTGCTAAACGGAATGACACCGATCTTCACCTTTTCCATCGGGGTGCTTTTCTTCAGCGCGCCGTTCAAGGTGAATCAGGCGGTGGGTTTGGTGATTGAACTGGGGGAGATCAACTATTTCGCATTCTTCGTTGTGCTCGCCACCATTTTCTATGGTCTGGGTTCAAATTTTCTCAGCAAGCATTTCAAGGGTATCCACCCGGTAGCACTTACCTCGCTGGCATTCATGACGGTATTACCAGTCGCGCTTGTGGTACTTTTATCCTCCGGGTTTATCTACACTGTGGCGACACATCCGAAGGCTCTTTCTTCATTCGGATATATTGCCATCCTCGCCGTGGTAGGCACCGCGATGTCGCTCATTCTCTTCAACCGGATGATCCAGAAAACCTCCCCCGTCTTTGCTTCAACCGTTACATACCTTATCCCGATCGTCGCGGTCATCTGGGGTTTCATCGATGGCGAAGCCCTGAGCATCTGGCACTTCGTTGGCATGGCCCTGGTGATTTCAGGCGTTTACTTTATTAATATGAAGCGTTCTTAGGTTGGCAAGGAAAGGTTACGCGGATTTCACAGATTTTACACTGATTCCACGGATTCTTTTAAGGACGCGGATACACGCTGATTAAACGGATTTTCGCAGAGTGAAAATTGCGCTCATCTCTGCGTATCTCGGTAAAATCTGCGTGTATCTGCGTGCTAAAAGCCCCCTCTGTTCCGCCGCGGCGGACTCGGTGTGCTCTGTGGTTAAACATACTTGACTTTATGCGGGAAAATGATTAAGTTTGCGGAAACCGGCGAATGAAAGTGCCGGCAACGGAGGTTAGTCATGAAATGCCTGAAAATATTTCCTGTTATTCTTCTTTTTATCATCCCTACAATTCTTTCCGCCCAGGAATCGATAATTATTTCACTGAACAAGATTGATTCTGTCGAGTACTACTTGATCCTCGAGAAGAATGTAAATGTTTCAGAACTTTGGGCGCGATCACAGCCTTTCGCTAAGGCAAAAACCGATATAAAACTCGCTACGATCGAGACGAAACTCGACAAAGGCACATCAAAGCTTATCACGCGCGGCCGGCACTTCACCCGTGAGAACCGCGTTGAGGCGGGTAAAGGTCAGGCTCCCGGAAGTGGTGTCGCCACCATCGCGGGCGGACCGAATGAACTGCTGCCGGTCTGCATCGTCCTCATAGTGCCGAATACCTCGATGGCTTTCATCAACGCGATGAAAGACGACCGGATAATCATCGCCGATAACTTCAAGAAAACCGATTTCGGTGACATGAAGGATGTTAATTGCCGCGGCCTGATGTCGTGTGATCTGCCCGAGGTCGCCATCGAAGAAGCCCTGAATGACTATTCGATCGCGAATTGAGGGGTGTTTTCAGTAGCGAGTGGCGAGTAATGAGTAGCGAGAGATAACACGCACTTGTCCCTTTTGGAGATGCACGCTGATCAGACACTTGTCCCTGTGGGAGATTTTCGCGGAGGGATTTTTATAGACCGCAGATAACGCGGATTTCGCCGCGGCGAAGTTGCTCCCCGCAGGGGTGCAATGTTTGTAGAATAGATATCAAATTAAGTCGCTCCCCGTAGGGGTGCCACTCAATTATTTAATATAGGCCACCTTTACAGTAGCGGCCGCTTTACCGTCTCCTGTAAGGGAACGAACCCTTATCATATATGTCCCGCTTGAAACATTAAGCAGGTTGAAATCAATCACCTCACTATGTTCACCTTTTGTTCTAAAGGTTGTTTTTGCATAAACTACCCTGCCCATTATGTCATAAACCGTCAGGTCAATCATGCCTTCGCCGGGGACTGTGTAGTTAACCTTTGTGCTCCCGTTAAAAGGGTTTGGGCTTGTTCTTATCTTTATCTCTGTCGGAAGTTCTGCTCCAGTCTCATCCTCGACACCCGTTGGTTTTCTGACACCCTTCATAATATAGACACGGTTGTTTATAAGAGGATAAATGTCGTTGTATTCCGTATTCTCTCCTATACAAATGTCATCAACTCCGTCACCTGTTACATCTCCTATCCTTCCAGAAAAGTTGGGTTTATTGTCGAAACTAAAAGAATATTCATCCGCCTTCTCTGTGGGTACTGTATCTGTGCCACCTGTTTCGAAAAAAATGATACTACCGCTTT
>RHKR01000329.1 GCA_008363265.1 Chlorobiota bacterium | reverse complement strand
GACCAGCAGGATGGTCAAGTTCTGCTCGGCGTTGAGGCGGCGGATGATGTCGCCGATCTCCTGCATGCTGCCGTATTTTATCTCTCAGGTGAGTTTGGGGGATATGAATATCTGAAAAGCAAATTGCCCGCTGATCATCTTTCACTTACGGGCGGAAGCAGTTTTTTCTATCTGCTTGTATGGTATTTGGTGGCGGCATGGACAATTGCAGATCCGGGGTTCCATCAGAGGGTTTACTCGGCAAAAAGTCCTTCTGTCGCGCGTAATGGCATCCTTGTCTCAATTCTGCTCTGGTTTGTGTTCGATTTCTTTTCAAACACTTCGGGTCTTTATTCACGGGCACTTCAGCCGGGACTCGTTGATCCTGTTTCAGCTTTCCCGGTTCTGGCTCTCGAACACCTGCCCGCCGGTATCCGGGGTCTGTTTCTGGCATCACTCTTTGCCACGGTTTACACCACGTTGAATAGTTTCATCTTCCTGAGCGGAGTGACTTTTTCAAATGATATTGTAAAAGAAGTTGTTGCCCCGGAAAAATTCAAGTTGAAGTATTACACGTTTACGGGGATGATGATCTCTACCGGTATCGCGATCGCCCTTGCCGCAGGATTCAGATCGATAGTTGATATTTGGTACTATATCGGCTCCCTCTTCGTCCCTTCTCTTATCTTTCTTATACTTGGAGCCTATTTCCCCAAGTTACGTCTCGGCAATGGATTCACACTCGCGCAGGTTATCTCTGTTCCCGTCGCGGGAAGTGTGTGGCTGGTGATCCGGAGCGGATTTGATCCTTCAGGATATCTCGCACAGATCGAACCGATGATGGCCGGACTTGCCGCCGGTTCGCTCTTTTACATCTCACGTCTGCGGAAATAGAAGAATTAACTCACCTTACTTTTGTAAATTACGTTTATATTTCTCAATAAATATCCGATAAAATGACCACACGAAGAGAATTTCTCAGAGCACTCGGAATTATGGGCGCGCTTGCAGCAACAGGCGCAGGCACCATTTCACTTTCAGCATGCAATAACGGGAAGAGCCAGGATCAGAGACCGGTTGAAGGACCGGAGCCGGAACCCCGCGATGATCCCTGGACTGACGGCAACACACAGATAATGATGTCGACTTTCCTTGGTAACGAGTTCCGTCGCTATTATGGAAAGGGGGATGTAAGCAAACTCCGGGTAAAGTCGAAGTTCCGCCTTGGTTGCTCTGAATCAGTAGTTGGCAAAAAACGAAAATCTTTCTGTGGAGCGGGTTGGACCGGGCAACCTTCGGTCTACCTCGAAGGTGGGAAAGTGATGCTGGTTCTCGGAGGGTATGATCAGTATCTTCGCAAGTTTGAAGCTGCAGGCCTTAAAGAGGTTTGGAAATACAAGAACGACGACATTATGAAAGGGGCGGGTTCGGTATACATCGACAAAACTGCACCCGAACAGGACAGGATCGTATTGTTGCAGGGGAGCAGACTAGGAAACGGAAACACAGTGTCCGGCTCAAAAATCATCCCCAGCTTCAGAGCCATTTCATACAGGACCGGTAAAGAGCTATGGCGGTTCAATGTCCCGAAATCGGTTTGCTACAGCCGCGATAACGACAGTTCGCCCCTCTATCTTGGAAATGGAATGCTCTTCAACGCGGTTGAGAGCGGTTACGGTTTTTTCTTAAGCAGTAAAATCAGCGATGCCGCACTTCTTGACGGCATTAAGCAGCCCAAAGTGCTCGGCAAGGTCAAACTTTATGAAGATTCCGATGCTGCCAAGCACGGCAATAATATCGTGGTAGAGGCAAGCCCCGCCAGAATTGGTGACAGGGTTTTTATCGCATCCGGCGCGGGTCACATCTATGGTATCGACATCAACAAGATGGAGATCGATTTCGACTATTTTACGGGTTCCGATATAGACGGGTCTACTGTGGTCACCAAGGAGAATATGATCCTTGCCACGATCGAGAAGCAGTATGTTCCCGGCAGGGGAGGGGTGGTTAAACTTGACCCTTCCAAACCGGGTCCGGATTCCGTTGTTTGGTACTTCCCCACAAAGAACGCAAGCGTTGCTGAATGGGATGGCGGGGTCATCGGCACGGTGGCCATTAACGATGAATACAACCCTGACAAGCAGTATCCGGACATCTGGATCACACTGGCGATAGATGGAAATCTGTATGTAGGCAGTCAGCATGAGCTTTCAGGTGAGACCACCCTTGATATGTTGAACAAGAAGAAATACCCGGTTCCCAAATTACTCGCCAAAATGAACGTTGGACCCTCGATCGCCACACCTATCATCACCAGTGGTAACAAGATAGTTGCCCCTACTTACAACGGCCTTCACCTAATACAGATAGAGTTTGTTAAAGGAAAAAAAGGCGATGGTGAAACCGCGAAGAATGCGGCGGGAGAAGAGTATGGAGTACGGTTGAAAAAACTTGATACATTCACTGCAGGCTCATTTGAAGCCACACCCATCGTTTGGGATGATACTGTTTACTGCTCAAGCAGGGACGGTTATCTTTACGCCCTCGGTTAGATAATAAAAAAGGGGCCCGCAATTGATGCCGGCCCCTTCCTAATTTTGTGAAGTAATAATTACTTCTTGATTCCCTTCATAATATTCGACTCCTCTTTTTTCCACCTGTAGCAGATACCGAAAGGCATGTGTTTAACCTTTGAATCATCGCCGTAGATAGTCTTTAGCTGTGTCTGGTAGGCCCATGGGAAGTCGCTGATCGGTTTGATGTAAGTACCGTAATAGGTCATGTCCCATTTTCCGTTCTCAAGGAATTTCACCGGGATACCGGTATCGGTCTGAACGAGATAGCTTGCATTTTCAAGGATGAAAGAACGAAGTGCCGAGAAACCATCACCATGAAGCAAGTATGAAGCCGCTTTGGTGAAGAAGATTACCGGACCATTATCAGTCACGAGTTTCTGGAGATTCTTTCTCTTCGCCCAGGAGGCATTCTGTGTATCAGAGCTGAAGTAGTAAAGTTTCTTAACCTCTTTCTGATTCTTGTCAGTAAAGTAAATCACACAACCCTTTGCACCGTTCTTAAGCTGATCGGCTGAGAGAAGTTCTTCATCTTTCAGGAGGAAGTCCCCTTCCTTGTTGGTGGTGATGTATTTTACATCCAGAACTGTGTTTTCTGTTCTTGCAAGGAAAAGAAACATTACAGGGATCACACCCCGGAAGATCCCCTGCTGAAGGTCGCTGCTCATCTGCTTTGTGATAAAGTAACCGCGGGTGGTGAGGATCCTGAGTGATGCCTGAAGATCATCAAGATAATCTCTTAAACTGGCGTCGGTCGCCTTTATCTCGTTGGGAAGTTTGTTGACAGGCTCAAGACCCTGGAGTATGTAGATGTTCGCGTTGGGGAAGAACTTTTCAGCAAAGAGGAAGTCGGGGCCGCCGAAAGGATAAAAGACTGTTTTAGCCTTGGGATCGAAATCCTTTAGTTCGGTTTCTGCCCAGTATTCAACTGAATCAAGAATATCTTTTTCGAGACCTGCCCATTTTGTGGCGAAGAATTTCTGGTGTTCCTTCCATCCCTTGTCCTGGGTCAGTTTGTAGTATTTGGATTTCGCCGCCACTTCGATACCGCCAAGTATTTTGGCCATATCATCATAGCGCATGTCATACTTGGAAAGATCGAGTTTTTCGCCGGTTTCAACGGTTGTGGCTTCTGTTCCGGTTTTTACGGTGTCTTCTTTAACCGGTGTTGTTGAGGCGGTCTTCTGGCAGCCCGTAAGGGTGAAGAAAAGAACCATAAGAATAAATGAATTTACAGGAATCAATTTTTTCAGTACGACAGAAAAAATGTTGTTCATTTGTAGTTAGCCTTGAATATCCTGCTATATAATAAACCGCTATACCGGAGAGAACAGTTGCGAGTCCGGCGATTGATTCTGCTGGCCTGTCCATCAGAATATGAGTGAGCATCCAAATCTCGAACAGGATGAAGATCACCGGTGTAATTGGATAACCGAATGTCTTGTATGACCGGGGGATGTGCTTAAGCTTTGTTCTGAGGATAAATATACCGAAGACTGTTGCCGTTGTCGAAAGACTTAAAGTAAAGCCGATATAAACGAGAACCTGCTCAAAAGTGTAGGTGACTATCATGAAAACAGCCACGGCACTCTGAAAGAGAATCGGTACTACAGGCAGTTCGCGGTTGAGGAAGTTGTATTTCCTGTATATGTTTGGAATAACATCCTTCATCATTGTCTGCGTAACGCGCGGTCCGATAAAGGTCATACCTGAAATCGCAGAGAGGAGGCATACCGAGATCAAAAGTCCTACGACAATCGCCCCTGATTCACCAAAAATACCTTTCGCTGCCAGGAGACCGACATCGATCTGACCTTTGAGCTGCTCGACAGGTACAATGTAGAGAAAAGCGAAGTTAAGCAAAACATACAAGACCATAACGATCATTGTACCGAGGAACAGCGCGAGCGGCACGTTACGGGTCGGGTTTTCAACCTCTTCTGTAATGTAAGCCGCTCCGTTCCAACCGGAGTAAGAGTATGACACATAAATAAGTGAGACAGCGAACGGTGTGCTAAGAAGGGCATTGAAGTCATATTCAAACCCGAGAAAGGGAAGTGTGGTTGCTTCACCGAACAGGAATGCTGAACCAATCAGGGCGACTATCAGCATCACCACCAGTGAGGTGATGTACTTCTGAAAGCTCCCGCTGACACTTACTTTTATGATGTGTATACCTGTCATCACGAACACTGCCCCAAGGGCGATCATCATTTTGACGGTTTCAAAATTTGGATCGGCTTTGTCAGCGACCACTCCTCCAAAATATGTTCCTAGGGCCATACCCGCCAGGGCAATAGGCGCGGCGAAGGCAACGGTGGCAGAAACGTACCCGGAGAGAAATCCTACGATAGGGTGATAAAGTTTCGAGAGAAAGTTGTACTCACCGCCTGATCTGGGGAAGGCCGAAGTTAATTCGCCGTACGTAAGAGCTCCGGCAGTGGCTATTATTCCACCGATTATCCAGAGTGCAAGGATCGGGGGAACAGACTGAATATCAAAAACCTGAAATCCAAGACTTGTGAAAACACCGGTGCCTATCATTGTGGATATTGTTACGGTGGTTGCGGTTATTAAACTGTGTTTTTTCTGCTCATTTGCCATTAATTGTCCGGTAAAAATGTGGTGAAACACAAACTTAAATTTACTTAATAACAGTGAGATTTTAAGACGGTTTTTTTATTCTTTAAGCCTCAAATGGCGGAAGGGACCGTCCGGGCAGAATAGAGGAATGACCTGAATTACCCGGTCGGACAACCGACCGAGACATACCAAGCGCGATGGAAAGTGCTATACCGGAGGATGAATAGCTCGGTCGGACGGCCGAACGGGAGCAAAAAGAGGTTAAAAAGATAAAAAATAGCTCGGTCGGACGGCCGAACGGTCGTTTTTTCTTGCAAAGGGGTTACCGGTGGGCTATATTTGAGTCAAAGATTTTGATAATTATTTCAATCACAAGTTTTCGAGGTAATGATGTCTGTTAAAAAGCAGTATTTAAAGAGCGAGCCTGTCTGCAAGGTAACCTTCAGAATTGAGAAGGAAATCGGCAAGCCGTTCCAGAGCGCCAGCGTTGTTGGTGATTTCAATGGATGGAGTGCTGAAGCTCACCCGATGAGCAAACTTAAAAAAGACGGTTCTTTCTCTTTAGTAGCTGAAATTCCAACAGGATCAGTTTACCAATTCAGATATGTTCTCGATGGTAATACCTGGGTAAATGACAATGAAGCCGATGGATTCGTAAGTTCACCTTACGCTGATTCACAGAATGGTCTTCTTGATCTTACCAAATAAGAATTGATCTCCCGTATGTATCCGGCCCTGGTTTATCCGGGGCTTTTTTATTTTAAACATTGCATTATTTTATTTTTCCGGTAAATACAGAAACTGAGCGATGGAAATAATAGAGTACACTCCCGGATGGAGGAAGAAATGGGACGAATTCGTCGACGCTTCCAACAACGGAACGGTCTTTCATAAACAGGTATTTTTCGACTATCACACCCCCGGCAAGTTTACATTCAATCATTTGATCATACTTGACAGGGGCAACATTAAGGCAGTGCTTCCCGGCAGACTTATGCCCGACGGTTTCTATGAATCACCAATAGGCGCAAGCTACGGCTCTGTTGTTACAGATGATATCAGATTTGCTGAAGCACTGGAGCTGGTGGACACTCTTGTTGACTACGGCAAGCAGAAGGGTTTTAAAGGTTTTGTTTTAACATCGGCGCCTGACATATATGAGCGGACCCGAAACCAGAGCCTCGATTTCGCGATGCTCTGGCGCGGGTTCAAGTACGATCTGCATTATATTTCCAGTTGCATCAAGCTCGATCCAAAAGAAGATGTTATAGAAAAGTTTGCGCCAACCACCCGTAGGAACATCCGTAAGACATTCAAAGAGGGATGGCTTGAAGTGGAGGTTAACAACCGTTACGATGAATTTTATCCAATCCTCCTTGAGAACAAGGCACGTCATGACGTAAAACCCACCCATTCACTTGAAGACCTCTATCGTATCGATGAACTGATGCCCGGAATGATGAAACTTTTCATGGTTTATCACGAAAAGAAGCCGATCGGTGGCTCCCTGATGTTTAACACAAATAAGCAGGTGACACTCTGTTTTTATAACATGTTGCGTTATGAGTACGAACATATGAAACCGATTCAGCGTGTAATGTATGAAGTTGTGAAGTGGGCAACAGAGAGTGGTTATAAATATGTCGACATCGGCGTATCGCAAGACACGAAAGCCGCCAATCCTATGACCCCAAGCATGAACCTGATCGAGTTCAAAGAAAAGTTCGATGCAAGAACTGTAATGAGAAACACCCTGAAAATTGAGTTCTAAAGGCACCAACGGGAAAAGGGTTCTGATCTCTTTCCTCGGAAATATCAACTACGACACCAGAGCCAGAAATCTATACTTCTCACTTCTCGAACTAGGCTATGAGGTTGACACTCTAAGTTTCGATTGGTACGACCGTCCTCAAGGGGGACCTGTTCCTGTAACGAAACTTAGTAAAGCGGGAAGTTCCCTCTTCTTTTACCTGAAATTCGCACTTGCTGTTAAGCTGAAGTTGATCTTCAACAAATACGATCTGTATATCGCTTCCGACATATACAACCTTCCTTTCCTCTCTTTTTTCGCGAAATTCCGCAGTAAACCACTATTCTATGATTCGAGGGAGCTCTTCAAGTATCTCGCCGGATTGAAGGATAAACAAAAAATACAATCCCTTCTTGCCACTGTTGAAAACAGTTTTATCAAAGATTGCGACAGAATAATAGTTACCGGCATGATGGACGCAGAGGTTCTGATGGAGGATTACGGACTGACTCCAGAGAAATTCATACTGTTAAGGAACCTCCCCCACAAAGTAAATACGATCACGCCGTTGAACCTCAGGTCAAAATACGGTTTCCCGGAAGGATCATTGGTTTTAATCTATCAGGGAGTGATACTTAAGGGGCGGGGATTACCCGTTCTATTGCAGGCGCTGAAAAAACTTGAACACTGCTGTCTGGTAATAATGGGTGACGGTGATATGCGTGGAGAACTTGAAATGATGGTGGAAAGAGAAAATTTAAAAACCCGGGTGGTATTTACAGGAACCATTCCGCAGGATGAGATACTTTCTTACACCGCCGCGGCCGATATCGGCTGTACCCTTATTGAGAACATAAGCAAAAGTTACTATTACGCTC
>RHKR01000328.1 GCA_008363265.1 Chlorobiota bacterium | reverse complement strand
GCCAAAGCGCCACTTCAGGTGAACGGGGCCGATTATCCTGTAATATTTTCTCAGATCGAAATCAACAATGCCATAGCCCACTTCGTTGTTGCCGATACCTTTGTAAGTGAAGCCCGTGCTCATGAAAGTACCTGCCGTGGGGGCGATGTTCAGGTTTCTCGTATCGTAAGAGTATCTGATACCGGCGTAGCCGTAGCGGTCGATCCTGTCGGAAGTTGCGTTGACGCCCGGGAGGTACTTCGGTGTTTCGATGTAGTTATATCCGCCGGTAACTGACACCCGGTGGAAGAGGGAGAACCTTTTTCCAAGGGTGACCGAGGCGTTAAGGACGTCCTGCTTGAATGACTCGCCATAGAGGAGGTCAGCAACATCGCTCCGGTTCTTTCGCCTGGTGTAACTGATATTGGTCTGAAGTGATATCTGTTCATCGCGGAAGAAGTAAGGGATGTTGTAGAAAAGGGAGTAACCGGGATCGTAGCCGAACTTTACGTTTCCTGAAAGTTGCTCGTTTCTTCCGCGGAAGTTAAAAATCTTCAGATTCAGCCCGTAGGAGAGCTTGGTCCAGTCTTTTTCATTCCTGTCAATAAAAGGTATCGGGTAGATGTACCAGCTTTCCTTCACCGCGATGGTGAGCAGGTTAAGAGTATCGAGTTTCGAGAGATTGAAATCGACAGAAGTGAAGAGCTGGAGGCTGTAAACGCGCTTCCTGTTAAACTCAAGAATGAGGGAATCGACGACACTTCCCGGTTTGAAACCGAGTTCGGCGAGGATAATATCGTTATCTGTGATATCGTTGCCCGTGATCGCTATCGAATCTATCCTTATAGTGAAGGGGACAGGGGAATTCTGCGCCGCGGGCTCGAAAACAGCCGCGATGAACAGGAAGAGCAGATAAAGGAGGAGACGGAAGTTAGATCCTGTCAAACGAAGTAACCTGTTTTTGGGCCGAATTACAGTATCTGTATTCGATGGCGATGCAAAGATCCTGAATGGTGATAATACCCGCCTCCTGAACGGGTGCAACAGCTTCTTCGTTTCTGATGCCGAGTTGCAGCCAGAGAACCTTCGGTTTTACCGCCAGAACGTCATCGATAATTTCGGGAATGCGCTTCGAGTTCATGAATACATCCACTATATCGATATCACCCGGGACATCATGAAGTGAAGGGTATACTTTAATTCCGGCGAACTCGCGCAGGGTGGGATGCACACCGGTCACATGGTAACCTTCATTCTTGAGCATGAGTGCGATGCGGCCGCTGTCGCGACCGGGTTTGTCGGATATCCCTACCACGCAGATGTGCTTCGAGTCCTTTAGCAGATCACATAAATTCATTTGGGGGAAACTTTGTTATTGATGATTTGCGAATATAACCAATCGGGGGATTAATTTTTGTGGCCTAAGTCGATATCTGTGGGTAAATCGGAGTACCGGGTTAGAAAAAGAAAATGGAAGAGGGAGCCTCTTCCATTTTCGAAAACAATATACCGGTACCAACGAGTACTGAGCCTGACTACATATACTCTTCTATCGGGGCACAGGTACAGATCAGGTTCCTGTCGCCGAGGGCGGAGTTGATCCTTGTAACCGTGGGCCAGAACTTGTTCGCTTTAAGCGACGGGAGCGGGTAACCGGCCTTCTCACGGGAGTAGGTGTGGTTCCACTCGTCGGCCATCAGCATCTGCATGGTGTGCGGCGAGTTTTTCAGCACATTATCGTTCTGATCTGCAATACCGGTTTCGATCTCGGCTATCTCCTGACGGATTGCGATCATCGCGTCGATGAATCTGTCGAGTTCGTAGAGTGATTCCGATTCAGTCGGCTCAACCATCAATGTGCCCGCCACAGGGAACGAAACCGTCGGGGCGTGGAAGCTGTAGTCCATAAGCCTCTTGGCCATGTCTTCAACCTCGATGTGGGCTGTCTGCTTGAACTCCCTCATGTCGAGGATCATCTCATGCGCGACGCGTCCGTTCTTGCCGGAGTAAAGTGTCTTGTAATGTGGGTCGAGTTTTTTCTTGATGTAGTTGGCGTTAAGAATCGCCATTTTGGTCGAGTTTGTAAGACCTTCCGAGCCAAGCATCTTGATGTATCCGAGCGAGATCACCAGGATCAGCGCGCTGCCGAACGGAGCCGCGGAAATGGCGGTAACTCCCGACTCTCCACCTGTTTTAACAACCGAGTGTGAAGGGAGGAAAGGTTTCAGGTGCTCAGTACAGCAGATGGGACCAACGCCCGGACCGCCGCCACCATGCGGTATGGCGAATGTCTTGTGGAGGTTCAGGTGGCAGACATCAGCACCGATTGTCGCGGGTGATGTGAGGCCAACCTGGGCGTTCATGTTGGCGCCGTCCATGTAAACCTGTCCGCCGAATTTGTGGATCGTGTCGCAGATCTCGATGATCGACTCCTCAAACACGCCGTGTGTTGAGGGGTAGGTTACCATGAGAGCTGAGAGACGGTCTTTGTGCTGTTCAGCTTTTAATTTTAGATCGGCCACATCGATGTTGCCGTGATCGTCGCAGGCAACAACCACAACGCTCATACCGGCCATAACCGCGCTCGCGGGGTTTGTGCCGTGAGCTGATGAGGGGATAAGCACCACATCACGGTGTGTATCGCCGCGGCTGATGTGATACTCCCTGATAACCATAAGACCCGCGTATTCACCCTGCGCGCCAGAATTCGGCTGAAGTGAAACGCCCGGGAAGCCGGTGATATCGGCGAGGTGGTCAGAAAGGTCGTTAATGATGGTCGCAAAACCTTCAACCTGATGCGAGGGAGCGAACGGGTGGATGCTTGCAAACTCGGGCATAGTGATACCGAGCATCTCGCTGGTAGCATTCAGCTTCATTGTGCACGAACCAAGCGGGATCATCGAGTGAGCCAGTGAGAGGTCTTTGTTCTCAAGCCGCTTAACATAGCGGAGGAACTCGGTTTCCGCGTGGTACCTTTTGAATGTCGGGTGTGTCAAGTAAGGAGAAGTTCTCTCGAAAGGAGCAGGGTATGAGTCAGCCACTTTTTCTTTCAGTTCGGAGAGGTTCACCTTGAAATCGTTCATGTCGAACGCTGTTGTGAAGATCGAGATGATCTCGATGATGTCCATCAGTTTTGTGGTCTGATGAAGCGAGATACCAACCGATCCGTCAGCGAAATATCTGAAGTTGTAGTCCAGTGCCTCGGCTTCCTTGCGGACTTTTGCGGCTTCTTCAGGTGTAAAGCTGATGTGGAGTGTGTCAAAATAGACTGAATTGGTCAGTTTAAATCCGAGATCGCGAAGCGCGAGATCGAGCAGCCCTGTGAAACTGTGGATGCGGGAGGCAATCTGCTTCAGACCTTCAGGTCCGTGATAAACCGCGTACATCGAAGCAATAACCGCGAGGAGAACCTGCGCTGTGCAGATGTTACTGGTTGCTTTTTCGCGTCTGATGTGCTGTTCTCTGGTCTGGAGTGCCATTCTGTAAGCGAGGTTACCGGCAGCGTCGGTTGAAGCGCCGATGATCCTGCCGGGGATCACTCTTTTAAATCTGTCGGAGCAGGCGAAGAACGCCGCGTGCGGACCGCCGTAACCCATCGGCACACCGAATCTCTGTGATGAACCGACCGCCACTTCAGCACCAAACTCTCCCGGAGGAGTGAGGAGTGTGAGAGCCATCAGGTCGGTGGCAACAACCGCAGGAACATTAACCGCTTTAGCTTTTTCAATAAAATCTTTGTAATCCTTTACTTCGCCCTTGCCTGAGGGGTACTGAAGGATGAGACCGAAGAACGATTCATCAATGGTTGTTTCGCCGTAATTTCCTGACACCAGTTCGATCCCTTTGGGGAGGGCGCGGGTCTGCAGCACTTCAAGGGTCTGGGGGAAAATATCCTCATCCACAAAGAATTTAACCGCGTTTTTGTTCGCCTTGTTGGCGAAAAGCATCAGCATCGCTTC
>RHKR01000327.1 GCA_008363265.1 Chlorobiota bacterium | reverse complement strand
ACAGTAAAGGCCGGATTTGGTTTTTGCCTTTTGATGGCAGGCCGGGTTTGCTAAACGACTCTAAAACTGCATTTGAGCCTTACGAACCCTTGGAAGGCAAATCAAATGAACCATCATTTGTATATGCCGGGTTTGAGGACCGAAAGGGCAATCTTTGGATAGGTGACGCGGGATTTATCAATATTCTGAACATAGAAAAACGCAAAGCGGTTAGCCTGAGATCGGATCCGGGGTTTAGAAATCAGTCGGCCCGTTTCTGGTATCAGGAGTCAGACTCATTATTGTGGATCGGAGCAACTGACAAGTTGGTAAGACACAATCCGTTAAATAACACATTCACCGACTTCCGGATAAAGTATCAGGGCATGTCACAGGTCACGGTCTATCCACTAATGGCCATGGCTGTGGACAGTGAGAAGAATTTCTGGATCGGCACTTATGGAGGTGGGCTCGTATATCTCAATCCGAAGACAAATGAGACCAAAAACTACAGGGTTGAGGATGGACTCCCTAATGATTATATACTTGAGTTGCAGTTCGATGGTGAAAAATATCTTTGGGCGAGTACAAATCAAGGTTTGGCAAGACTTGATTTAGCCTCTAAGGAATTTGAACGGTTCAACACGGGTGACGGTACAGTTAGCAGGGAGTTCAATGCCGGTGCGAGTTTATTTACAAAAGACGGCATCATGCTCTTCGGGGGGACGAACGGCCTGACTGCTTTCCGCCCTGAAGAGATAGAGATAAATCCGGCACCACCTCAGATTGTTCTTACCGCGTTCAAGAAGTTCAATACAGAGGTAAAACTGACCCCGGGAATTCAGGTTGCCGAAGAGATCGAGATCGACTACAAGGATAATCTGATCTCTTTTGAGTTCGCCGCGCTGAATTTTATAAATCCCGACAGCAACAAATACGCCTACATGCTGGAAGGATTCGATGATCTTTGGATCGAGAACGGAAGTAAAAAGGAAGCCTACTTTACCAATCTTGACCCCGGTGAATATACCTTCAGGGTGAAGGCTTCGAACAACGATGGAGTGTGGAATGAAAAAGGGGCTTCAGTCCGGCTGATCATCAACCCGCCTTTTTATATGACATGGTGGTTCAAGACTATCATTCTCTTCACCATGGGGGCTTTTGCATATTTCCTGTATGCGATGAGGATCAGGAATATCAGGGCAATTGATGCAGTGAAGATCGCTTCGCAGGCGCGATCACTGGAACAGGAGAAAGTGATAAAGACCGAAATTTCGAGAAATCTGCACGATGAGGTTAACACTGAACTCACATTGATCGGCAATAAATGTCTCGAACTCAGCGGATCGAACCGTATTTCGCCGGAGCTAAAAACCGAGCTTCAAAGTTTGCGGGTACTTTCCCTGCAGATAAGAGGTCTGATCGATGACGTGATTTGGTTCATACGGCCGGAAAATGAAAGCGGGGAGAAAATGATCTCCAAGCTGACATCAACCATCGGAGGAATGCTAAAATTCACCGACTATGACCTGGATATTGATGAGGAACTCTTCGAACCGGGTTACGAAGTGGATATTCATATCAAGAAACAACTATATCTTATTTTAAAGGAAGTGCTGAACAACATTGTTAAGCACTCTGAAGCAACATTGGTTGGCGTGAAGTTATGGCGGGAGGGAGATATTTTTAATATGGCAGTTATTGATAACGGAAAAGGGTTCGATATGGAACAAAAAATGACTGGCAGTGGTCTCAGAAATATCCGGGACAGGGCGGCTGACATATACGCGAAACTCATGATCGAAAGTTCCCCGGGCGAGGGAGTTAGAGTTGATCTCAATGTATCATTAAGGAGGGTTGAAAGTGAAGCAGCGAAAAAATGAAACAAAGATCGTGATTGTTGAGGATGACCACCACTACAGGGAAAATCTTGCCACGACAATAAACAGGCACCCGGGGTACACCTGCAGTTCGTTTTATAATGCCGACGGTTTTATAGAATTTCTTAAGAACGGTGGGGAAGTGGATATACTTCTTTTGGATATCCGTCTGACCGGGATGTCGGGGCTGGAAGCGATCGCACCAATTCTTGATCTCAGGGAAGAATTGAAGATACTGATCTTGACGATTTATGACGACAACCCCAGTATCGCGTGGGCCATGCGTGCCGGTGTGAGGGGCTATCTTCTAAAAAGCTCGACAGAAGAGGAGATAATTGAGCATATAGAACGGGTGAAACTCGGACACATTATATATAGTGTCGATGTGTCGCGGAAAATACTAAAAGAATCCGTAAACGAGCACAACAAATATAAACTGAGCGCCAAAGAGATCGAGGTGTTGCAGCTTATCGCAAAGGGTCACCCGAACGACAAGATTGCAAACAAACTTTTTATTACCCGCTCCACGGTAGAAACTCACATTCACCACATCTTCGAAAAAATGAGGGTTCATAACCGGGCAGAGGCGGTCGCCAAAGCCCTCAAGGATGGGCTGGTGGATTGAGAATCAGTGTTTCCTCACCATCCGGAGCATCTTTATATTAATGATAAGGAAGCGGAAGAGCTGGTAGAGGAGGTTTGTCCGCATCCACTTGGTGAATTTAGTGGGGACCGGGGGATAGTAATTTTGTCCATATGGGTCTCTTGCAGTCATGGTAGATCTCCTTATTCGGGTACGATGCGCCAGAACGGGTTGGCTTTTGCTTTGTAAATGAATGCGTAATGGAGGAAGTGCTTTATCCAGTGGCCGGCGAGCCCGATCTCTCCCGTTGTGTATCCGAGCTCGCGCCCTGATTCGGGGTATTTATTGAAGTCGGGGATTATAGGATACATTGTCATAGAGACTGCAGTTCCTTTGAAGAATCCGGCACCGGCAGATGCAATGCATGCGGCACCCATGTGGGCGAGAGAGGCTTCGCGTGTTGGTTTGTCGGCTTTTCCTTTAATCATGTCCACAATATTATACGCAACCTGACGGGCCATAACTCCCGACGGCATTCCGGTGCGGGGAGGTGTCGGGAAGATCGGTGTTCCGTTAGGGCTTGACATCGGTTTTGATATGGCGTGAGGCGGTGCGAAGGCTATACCCACGGCAAAGATGTTCTTGTACTTGGGCGACTGATAAGTTTTCGGCCAGTCTTCCGGTGACCAATCCTCATATTTTGATTTTGAATAGTCTCCGTCAACTTTCATGAAACCATTCGGTGCGAAGAGATCTGAGGTGATATCCTCACCGGTTTTATTGAAAGCCTTCAGACCAACTCCGGAAAAGGGTGGGAGAAGCATGGCGAAGTCGAAGTTCTCTTCGTGGATCTCTCCTTCAAGGTTTTCGTACTGTATCTTATCGGGTTGCACTTCCTTTACATGAGCGCGAGTGATCCATCGAATGCCCCTTTCGGTGTAGAGCGATTCAGTGAAAACGCGGGAGTGGGTTATGTAGCCGCCCCGTTTGATGTGCATACCGCCGATTCCGAAGTCGCCAAGTTCCTGTTCGTTGGAAATCCAGGTTATCCCGGCCTTGTCGCGGACGCCTCTGCGGCGAAGTTCATATTCTATATTAAAGAGGTACTCGAATGCTGCGCCCTGACAGGTGCAGTTTCCGTGGCCGGTTCCGATCAATAGCTTTTGCTTTTCGCCCCGCTTCATTTTCTCTGTTATCACATCGAGGGCATCGGAGGTTTGTTTCGCGTGTCCTGCAGTGCATACCGAGAGTGAGTTCTTATCGGGACCGAGGCCTTCGGTTGCTTCGAACTTGAGCTTTGGGCCGGTGGCGTTGATAAGATAATCGTATGTGATCTTCTCCGTTTTTCCCTCCATGCCAGTTTTCGTGTACTCAAGTGTAACGAAAGGAAGCGGGGAAGTGGCGTCACCTTCGGGGTGGATCGAGAGGGCTTTGGCCTGGTGAAATATGATCCCGGTCTTTTTATAGACGGGTTCCAAAGGGAATGTAACCTGATCGGTTGTCATCACTCCAACC
>RHKR01000326.1 GCA_008363265.1 Chlorobiota bacterium | reverse complement strand
TCATATATGTTTGCGATGAGATACTTGACGAAGACCCCGACAACTTCGATGCCCTTTTCTTCAAGGGAGGCGCGATCGGGTTCCGGGGGCGGCTCCGATCATTGAGGGAGAGCTGGCTTAAGGCTGCAGATGACGGCAGGGAGGCACTTCCTATCGTCAACAAAGTATTGAAATTACAGCCGAAAAACGCGGATATCCTCCTGGGAACAGGGATATACTCCTACTACATGTCGGTGATCCCTGATGAATATCCCGCGGTGAAACCACTTCTAATCTTCTTCCCATCGGGTGATAAAGCCCAGGGCCTCAAAGATTTGCAAAGGGTCGCGGAGAAGGGGAGATTCGCCAAATATGAGGCGATGTACTTTCTAATGACTCTCTATCAGGAATTTGAAAAAGATGCTCAGAGTTCGGAAAAGTACGCGAAGATGCTGACAGATCTCTTCCCTGAGAACCCGGTTTTCCTGAAGTGGCGGGGAAGGGCGGCAGTGATGCGCGGCGACTATCCCCTTATAAAGGATATCTACACCAAACTTTATGCCGGTGCTCAGGCCGGAAAGTTCGGCTACTCACTGAAAGTAAAGCGGGAAACAAGCTATTATCTCGGATTTTACTACAAGGCTATCGGTCAGTGGGACTCATCCAAAACGTATTTTTCCGAAGCAGTTGACCTCTCAAAGAAAGTTGACAGGAGCGATCCTTCAGGATACTGGGTGAATTCACTCCTCTATCTCGGTATGGCGTATGATAAACTGAATCTGCGTGAAGAGGCTTTGAAATGCTACAGGGATGTACTCGATATCAAGGAATACAGCAACTCGCACAGACTCGCCAAAATGTATATAAATGAGCCGTATCGTTAAAACCATTGCGGTAGTTGACAACTACGACTCGTTCACATGGAACCTGGTTGCCCTCCTAAAGGGGGCAGGAGCGATTGTTGAAGTAATATACAATGATGATCCGGCATGCCTTGCGATCGATAAAACCCGGTATTCCGGAATACTGCTCTCACCCGGGCCGGGAACACCTGCCACCTCCGGTCTGACCCTCGAGGTTCTCCGAAAGTATTCGGGTGATATCCCCATACTTGGAGTTTGCCTCGGTCACCAGGCGATAGGGCAGCACTTCGGTTTGGAAGTAGTTAAAGCCCCGGCTCCGGTCCACGGAAAAGCATCAGTGATAACTCACGATTCAAAAGGGGTTTTTGCAGGACTCGGGGAGGAAATAAGCGTGATCAGGTATCATTCTCTGGTTGTATCGGAACCTGCGGATGATTCACCTCTGAAGGTCACCTCAAGAACATCCGATGGTGTAATAATGGGTTTCAGGCACAGGGAGTTGCCGGTTGAGAGCGTGCAGTTTCACCCTGATTCAGCCGCGACTCAGTATGGCGGCGAGATGATCAGGAACTGGGTGTCGGGTCTTTAGCTGTTTCCGGTTCTTCCGGGGGATTTGTGAATGAGTAGAGAAGTGTATCACCGATCCGTCTGAATGGCTCCACCCCGAAGTTTTCAACATCCTTTTCCGCGGTCTGGATCGATCTTTCGATCAGCAAAAGTCCATCTTCTTTCAGCAGATTTCTCTTCATAATGTTGGCAACCACATCCCAGATATCAAACTCGTAGAATGGGGGATCGGCGAGGATCATGTCAAATTTATGTGAAGTGGTGGCCGTGAATGTTGTGGCGGTCATCTTGTGAAGTCTTACCCTTGCAGCCACACCCAGTGAGTTGATGTTTTCCGTGAGCACTTTTACCACGGGATAGTTTTTCTCGACAAAGTGTACCTCCCTCGCGCCCCTGCTGAGCATTTCAAAACCGAGTGAACCCGATCCTGAATAGATATCCGCAACAACCGCGTCTTCGAGGTCATAGTAGTTGGCCAGGTAATTGAACAGCGACTGTTTTACCTTGTCAGTGGTTGGGCGGGTGAATTTGGAGTCAGGCGTTTTTATGAATCTTCCACCGAATTCGCCGGAGATTACCCTAAGCCTCACTTCTGATCTCCGCGAGAAGATCGGGTGGAACCTTGCTTACTTTACCCAATGGCCATCCCTTGAAGTTATCGGAGGTTTTAATATTCATCCATTTCTCAACCAGGGTGCTCAGACCCACCATGTAATCCTCAAGACTGAAATAGATGGTATGAATCGAGCTTCTGTCGATCCGTCCTGTAATGTTGTTCAGGATGAATGAGTCGATAATATCGGGAATAGATGGGATGTCGATAAAATTCGTGGAATAAACCGAGGATATTTCTTTTCCTTTCAGGGCCGCGAGGATGATCGAGTTACCCGATATGTGGAGCAGGACTCCCGGCAGATCGTCGGGGAAATTCTTGAATATGAACTGCTTGAGTGAAAGGAAGGGGATGATCACTTTAACGCCCGGAGAGCCCGTGAATTTTTTGATATCGGCCGCAAACCTGAGAATCCCGTTATCGATGATCGTGATCAGGTCGAGATCATGTGAGTCAAAACCGGAAATGTTGACGGGCTGCACATCGAGGGAGAATGAGTCTTCATCAAGATATGGGAAGATCAAAGAAGTTTCAAACTTGTGTTCGTTGTATTGCTGCATTTTGGTCAACTCCGGCTTACGGGGAAGTGTCAGAGTGTGAAACAGCGACTGTGGAAAGATAAGATAGATCGTGGAGTTCGTCAGACTGGTATAGCCCGGACCTTCCACAAGGTCTTGTTTAAGTCTTTCCACCCCGTCAGCGTCGATGCTTTTGAAAGCCGGACCCTGCAGAATTGAATAGTCAAGTACAGTTTTCTGAACCGTTTCTTCGGCAGGATCCACATTCTTGAACGTGGTTGAATCATTCTTGATCTCAATAAGTATTCTGTTCATGTCACTCCCACGAAGCTGAATATATCAGCGCGTCAAAAAAGAGGTTTCCGATCGAGCCGTATCCCGAGGGATCGATCACCCTGAACCGGCTTCCGAGTGTAAAGGTTGTATCCACTCTGACGAATTTCCCTTTCTCGCTGAAAACTGAGTCGATCACTCTTACTGTATCAAGCTGGATGTGAAAGGGAACGTAGACTTTTGTTGAATACTTCATGCTGTCGGCGAAAAAATTTCCATCATCAGAGGATCTGAAACTGAAGGTGTTGGTATCGAGGTCTTTTATCGAGTCAAGAACTGTTGCTGCTTCGAGGGATCTGACGAACGAAACAAGGGAATCGATGTTCCCGCTGAATTTACCGTGTTTCTCAAAATAAGCCCTTTGTGCGGTTCTGAGGTTGTGAAGCCTTGATCTTGCCTCTTTTTTGAAAGCCTCTTCCGCTTCGGTGTATGCCAAAGGATCGATGTAAGCTACTTTTAACAGTAACAGCGCAAGAAGAAAGATGAGAATCGAGTTCACCAGCGAAAAATAACGGCGGTAGAGGGTGAGGAATTTATCCATATTATTTGGTAACCAGGTCTTTGATCTTGGCTAACTTGGCGGGACCAATTCCCTTAACAAGGATCAGATCATCAACACTCTGAAAAGGCCCGTTGATCGGTCTGAATGCAACTATTTCCTCGGCTATTTTGGGGGATATGCCTGGCAATTGGTCAAAGTCATCTATTGTCCCGGTGTTTATGTTCACGATAACCAGTTCAGATTTTATTTTCTGAGTTTTCCCTTTTTTTGTTAATTTTTCCTTCTCTACCTTATCCTTTTCCTTCTGCAGGACTTCCCAGCTCGATTTTTCCTGAACCTTAATTTCAGATGAAGAGGCACCAATTCCCGCATAATGCAACCCCACCCCAGTAATGACCGAGGCGATAATAAAAAGCAGGGCAGTGACCTCAAGTTTGGTCAGCCCTGTTTTTATAGAAAGCCGTTCGATCAGGTTTTTCATCGGGGTTTAGAAGAATTTCTTAAAGAAGCCGCCCTCATCCCGTTCACCGGTGATATTGGGTTGTCCGGCAAGCTCTTTCAGGAGCTCTTTCTCCTTTGAGTTTACCTTT
>RHKR01000325.1 GCA_008363265.1 Chlorobiota bacterium | reverse complement strand
GTGGGCACTTCAACAGCAGGCTGATGAAAAACCTGAGGGAAGAAAAAGGGTTCACTTACGGAGTGGGGTCGATGACCGAAATGATGAAAGAATCAGGGAAGTTCCTCCTGAACACATCGGTTGACACACCCAACACCGGTCCCGCACTTATCGAGATGCTGAAAGAGATGAACGACGTGAGAAAGAGGATCACCGAAGAAGAACTTGAGTTTTCACGCAATCAGGCGATCAGGGGAATGGGCTTCAGTTTTGAAACCTATGACATGATCTCGTCACTGCTGAGGAAGATAGTTGAACGTGATCTTAAACTTGATCATTTTGAGACGATCAGAAAAGAGTTAAGTCTTGTTACAATGGATGATGCGATAACCGCTGCCAATAAATACCTGCTGATGGAAAATCTTCAGTTTGTACTCATCGGCGATATGGATGGGATAATCAAGTCGATGCCGCAACCGCTTCTGAGGGGTGTAGTGGAGATAAACGATCGCGGGATGGTGGTCGTCAGGGAGTAGTGGTTTCGTCTTTTTTTACTCCGGCGATCTCAAGGTCGCCGGATATTTTCACACCTTTTTTCCTCAATTTCTTTATTTCCCCCTCGATCCACCTGACAGATTCCGGTGTGAGCACGAAAACGAGGTTTTCTCTTTTCCTGTTTTTGCTGTACTGTTCATTGAAGGAAAGAACCGCAGTAGAGGAGTCGGCTCCCTCAACCGGAATGAAAAGGCTCGATTTAACAAGTTTCTTCTTTTTCGCGTCGAATTTCTCCTTCACAAAAGGAAATATAACCGATCCGGCGAAAGCTGACTGGATATCCGAGAAGAAGAAAGACGCGTTGGGAAAAGCTGAGACGAGACCCGAAACTGTGGTTTCTATTCTTCTTTTGGGATGGTCATCCTCGATCTGAAATTCCATATCAGCATCCGAACCCCCAACGAGAATCGCATAAGGAATGTTCTGATCATCAAAATCCTTCGACAGCACCTGCACCTGTTTGGTTGGCTTCAAGAGCATTACGTACGGTTCGGGATACTCGCGGAGGTATTTCTTCTCATCCTCATCAGCCTCTTCGTAACCGCTGATCACTATCGAAAGATGCGAAGTAGTGCGGAGAGCCCCTTTCTTCTTAACAACGAGGAATGAGAAAAGGGAATCACCGAGTTCGATCTTAAAAGCGGAGGCCTTATCCTTCTTGTTGTAACCCACTGCGACTTTGTTCTTGAAATCAGCGAACTTGCTCCAAAGCGCGTTTTCCAAAGTCGGGAGAGGAAGGTCTTCAGGCACGAAGAATTTGTGCGGCCGGTTCTTCTTTTTGCTCTTCACATAGAATGAGTCAGGGATCGAGTACTCTGACTGAACTGCAGTAAGTATTGAGTCGATCAAGCCGGGGTTGAGGGTTCGCTTCACCTTGAGGGAATCGGGAACCTCCTTCGGTTCAACGGTCTTGGGGGCCTCCTGCTTCACGATGAAGAGTACAACAGACGCTGACGCGAGAAGGACTATCAGGGCAAGTTTAAATTTTACCAATACGTTGGCCTGATCCTAATTGCCTTTAAATTCAGGTTTTCGCTTTTCGAGGAAAGCCGAGGTGCCTTCCTTGAAGTCACCCGTCCCCGCGCAGAGGGCGAAGAGGGAGGCTTCAAAATCAAGTCCCGCGTCGAGGTTAAGATCATCTGCGGCGAGAACGGCTTCCAGTGCATAACTGAGGGCCATCGCCGGTTTCGTGGCGATCTTCTTCGCGAACTCAATCGTTCTGAAGAGGAGTTCTTCTTTCTCGAATACCTTGTTGGCCAATCCGATCGCGAGGGCTTCCTGTGCCGATATTCTGTCACCTCCGAGAATAAGCTCGAGTGCTCTTCCCGTGTTCACGAGGCGGGTCAGTCTCTGGGTTCCGCCATATCCGGGGATCGTGCCGAGGTTGACCTCGGGCTGTCCGAAGAAAGCGTTTGTCGATGCGAACCTCATGTGGCAGGCAAGCGCGAGCTCGCAGCCACCGCCAAGTGCAAAGCCGTTAACGGCAGCAATAACAGGTTTTCCGAGGTCTTCTATTTTAGAAAATATCCGCTGTCCTTTAAGCGCGAACGTTTTAGCTTCCGTTACCGAGAGTTTGGCGAGTTCTGAAATGTCGGCACCGGCGACGAATGATTTTTCGCCCGCACCAGTGATAATAACCACTTTAACCGAATGGTCATTTTTGATCATATCGATCAGCGCTTCGAGTTCATCGAGGAGGGCACCGTTGAGGGCGTTCAGTTTATCCGGGCGGTTGATCGTGATAGTGGCGATACTCTCATCGAGCGAGTAGAGCAGATGCTGCATATCCATGTCGTGTTTTCCTCTTTTAAAATGATACGTAAAGGGGGAGTCTCACTTTCAGATCGAAAGAAACGAAGTGATTGTCCTGATAAACATTGTAGTTGGCCATCATTTCGAGAACGAAGGCTGAAATTCCAAAACCTGCACTTCCGCCGAAACGAACACCGTCTTCCAGGAAGCCGTTCTTGTTCACACCCGGTTTGAAGTCCTGCAACTCCTGATAGATGACCATCGATGCAGACACCTCAGCGATCGGGGTGAGCAGGAAGACATTTTTCAGGATCGGGGGGAAGTAGTGCCTGACTCCGACGGAGACCGGGAGATACTGCATGCTGTAGTGGGAGAACTCAGTGTCCTGATAGAAGTCCTGACTGCCCGGGAACTGCTCAAAACCGATCCTGCCGAAGATGAAGTATGGCATTATCTTGTTGTCGACGTATGATATCTCGGCATTAAAGCCGTAACCGAGGGTGGTTCTCGATGAAAAATTTCCGAACGGCACCCTTGGGCCTACGCCCACCGCAAAAAAGTAGCCCCTCGCCTTGCTTTCACCCGGATCACCGGGGAAGGCGGTGTGAACAAGCATCAAGAGGGAGAGAAATAAAACCTTACGCATCAGTGAACCTGGAAATTTCTGGTGCCGACACCATATTCAAAAACCAGTTTCCCGCCGATCTCTCCCGTCTTGTAGAGGAAGAAGAGCCCCAGTGCCGAGAGGGCAAGCAACACCCGCGGCAGGTTGGCGAAGAACTTTGTGGGGTTATCCTTCTTAATGTAATTCCTGACGAAATAAGAGAAATGGAGAATGAAGATCACACCGAAAACCACAACCATTCCTGTCGCGAAATCTTCATGCACTTCGATCAGTTCGGTGATCATATTGATCTGGGGATGTCTCGCGTTCGCTTCCACGAAACTCTGGAAAGCACTGTTCCCGGTAAGCAAAGCCAGAAAAACACCGGCGACACCTCCGGCGAGCATCAGCAGGGCTCCCTTTGCCAGCAATTCGTTCCGGTAGAAATTGTATATCAGTATCAGAACCGGATAAATGCTAAGGAGCGCGATCGGGTAATGAACTGTTTTAGGGTGAAGTGAAGCGAGAAATTCCAATCCTCGTTTACCTTTCAAAATATTTTTTGGTTCTACGGTGTCTGTCAGAAAACATTAAATGAAGCTGTAAATATACGAAAGGAAGAGCAAGCATGCCAAGAATTCCAAAAGGGGGAATGAACCTGACCTCGTCGGTCATCCTCGTTCCGCCTGGAATTTCCTCGAAAATGTGGTCGTGAACCCAGTATTTGAAAGGTCCCCGCAGCTGTGTGTCGCGAACAAGGGAGTTTTCCAGAACCTCGCTCACTTCAAGGAACCACTTCATTTTAAAGAGAATAAAACTTACAGTCAGGTCCACCGTTGAGCCTTTCGCGAGTGGATTGCTGCTCATCTTTATGTCTGATACAACGGGGAACGGGGGAGAGATCACGGTGATATTGTTTGTGTTCAGGTGGAAACGGAAGAGCTCTTCACGGTTGCACTTGATATCCACTGACTTTCTGAGTTTGAACATTACACTCCTTCAGGATAGCGAACCTTGTAAAGAAAAAGCCCATTGGCCGGGGCAGACATCGCGGCGGCTTTTCTGTCGCGGGCTTCGAGTATCGCAAGC
>RHKR01000324.1 GCA_008363265.1 Chlorobiota bacterium | reverse complement strand
TTGTCCCTTCGGGAGATACACGCTGATTTAACGGATTAACACAGAGGTTTTATATTCTCTCCGCGAAAATCTGTCTAATCTGTGTGTATCTCCCGAAGGGACAAGTGCGTGCTATTCCCCTCTGCTCCGCCGCGGCGGGCTCTGTGTCCTCTGGGGTTTAATTCTTAATATAACTCATCGCTCAAATAATTGAACCTTCCCCGGAGATTATCGATTTAAACATTTATGAAATTCCACTCACTGATCCTGGTAATTTTTGCCATTGCATTAGGCACCTCGCAAGCCACGTCCCCTGACTCCAGCGCCCGGGTGATGAGCATCGATACGCTCACGACGGTGAAGCCGGGGTGGGCGGGCACGCCGATGGATGAGGATGGCAGGTTCGTGAACCATGAATTTCCCGCTCAGCAGGATTTTAACACGTTCTTCCTCTGGCAGGCATGGGGAAATCCTGAAGCTGAAGCGAAGAAGAAGGATACATTCAGGCTAAAAACGGTTAATGCCTCCGCCTTCCTTAAAAGCAAAGAGGATGGAATTGTTCTCGTGGGGCACGCCTCATTTCTGATCAGGATCGGGGGAAAGACGATAATCACTGATCCGATCTTCACGGTTCCTTCGTTCATGCATGTTCGATATTCAAAACTTCCGTTCAAACCGGAAGAGTTGACTAACATTGACTATATTTTTCTCTCCCACGATCACAACGACCACTTCGACAGGCTCTCGCTTCAGCAGATATACAGGCAGAACCCCGATGTTACGGTGCTGACCGGCCTCAGGATGGGCGAATTGCTTTCAGAATGGCTTCCGGGTGCAAAAATTTATGAAGCGGGCTGGTATCAGAAATACAATCTTGGTGAAGAGGAACTTGAAGTGGTGTTTCTCCCTGCCAGACACTGGACGCAAAGGGGACCGTTCGACCGCAACTACCGTCTCTGGGGCGCGTTCCTGATCAAGTCGGGTGAGACGCAGATCTACTTCGGCGGTGATTCAGGCTACGGCTCCCATTTCGAGGAGGTGGGGCAACTCTTCGGTGAGATCGACTATGCAATGATCGGCATCGGAGCTTACAAACCCCGTTGGTTCATGCACGCAAACCACACCTCACCGCTCATGGCTTTAAGGGCCGCGAGACTGATGAAGGTGAAGAATTTCATCCCGATGCACTACGGAACATTCGCCATGGGGGATGAACCCCTCGGTGATCCTCACCGCACCGTTACTGCAGAATACAACAAGCGAAACTACAAGTTTCACCTTCTTTTACCGAATCCGGGTGAAATTATACCGTTAAATGAAAGAAAATCTGCAAAAAATCAGAAATAATTTTTATTTATCGCTTGCACAATAAATATTTTGATTAAATTGTGTTCAAAGAAAAGCATTTTTTCATCATTGAAGCGTTTGTCCCCCGTATTGGCAAAGTTTTTATATCGTAGTTTTTAATTCCATGTCAGCCCACTCCCTGTAGCTTTCCGCTGTTAGCCTGTCAGAACTATTCCATAGTCGAAGAATGAATATACCTAATCAAATCACACACGAGCTTGGCTTACGCAGAGATCAGGTGGATTCCGTTCTTACACTGCTGGGTGAAGGGGCAACAATTCCCTTTATCGCGAGATACAGAAAAGAAAAAACCGGTGGTCTTGATGAAGACCAGCTCAGAACGATCGAAGACCGTCTTTCATACCTCAATATGCTTGAGGAGCGAAAGGCTGTTATTCTTAACAGCATCGAGGAGCAA
Source organism: Chlorobiota bacterium (assembly GCA_008363265.1). Lineage (GTDB taxonomy): Bacteria > Bacteroidota > Ignavibacteria > Ignavibacteriales > Ignavibacteriaceae > UTCHB3. The sequence continues at coordinate 2,240 of RHKR01000324.1, read as the reverse complement.
GGTAAGCTGACGGATGAGCTGAAGGCAAAAATTGAGAAGAGCCTCCGCCTGCAGGAGCTTGAAGACCTTTACCTCCCCTACAAACCGAAAAGAAAAACCCGCGGAACTGTCGCCAAGGCGAAAGGTCTTGAACCACTCGCGCTTCATATTCTCGAAAACCCCCTCGAGTCAGTAACCCTGGAAGACCTGGCGGTTGCGTATATCAATGAGGATCTGGGTGTGCTCACTGTAGAAGACGCCATTCAGGGCGCGAGCGACATCATCGCCGAAATGATCAGCGACGATGCCGAAGTGAGAAAATCTGTCAGGGAATATGTCTCAACCGGCTCCGTTATTAAATCGGAAAGATCGGCCGACGCTCCCGAGACAGATGAAAAGAACCTTAAGCTAAGAGCCAAAGGTGAGCAGGACGTTTACAGAAATTATTACGATTTCAACATCGATATAACAAAGCTGAAACCTTATCAGGTGATGGCCCTCGACAGGGGTGAGCGTGAGAAGTTCCTCAAGGTACACTTCGCAATCGAACCTGAAGTCGCCCATGCCAGGATAAAGGAAAGCTACTTTAACTTTAAGAACTCAAATTTTGAAGATTTCTTCAACCATGCTGTTTCAGATTCGTTCAAGCGCTTGATCTTCCCCTCCATCGAGAGGGAAGTGAGGAACGAACTCGTTTATGAGGCCGGTCTGCACGCCATAGAGGTGTTCGCCGAGAATCTCCATAATGTTCTTCTTCAGCCGCCTCTGGCCGGAAAAGTGATCATGGGTATGGACCCCGGATATGCCTCGGGCACAAAGCTTGCCGTGATCGATGAAACAGGCAAGTATATCGAAGGCGCGACGATCTATCCGCATGAACCGCGAAACAAAAAAGCGGAATCAGAGAAGATCATGCTTCATCTGATCAAGAAACACAAGGTTGAAATTATTTCGATCGGAAACGGTACCGCGAGCAGGGAAACCGAGTTTTTCGTCTCTGATCTTATAAAAAGTTTTTCACTTCCATGTCAGTACATAATCGTGAACGAGGCGGGAGCCTCGGTGTACTCGGCTTCGGAAGTGGCAAAAAAAGAATTCCCCGACCTCGAAGCCTCGCAGCGCGGCAACATCTCGATCGCGAGACGCCTCCTGGATCCACTCGCTGAACTGGTGAAAATCGACCCGAAATCGATCGGTGTAGGTCTTTATCAGCACGACGTCGACCAGAAGCTTCTCGCCAAGAAACTCGACGATGTGGTGGTAAGCTGCGTGAACTATGTGGGGGTTGATCTTAACACAGCATCTTCGTCACTCCTTACCTATGTCTCGGGTCTTAACAAAAGGCTGGCAGACAATATCGTGAAGCACAGAGAAAGCAAAGGGAAGTTCAAACGCAGAAGCGAACTTCTTGAAGTGCGGGGTGTCGGAGAAAAGGTATATGAGCAATGTGCCGGATTCCTGAAGATCCCCGACGGAGAAGAACCACTGGACAATACATTTATACACCCTGAATCGTATCAGGCAACCCACAGGCTGCTTGAGATGGTCAACCTGAAACCTGAAGAAATTAAGGAAACAGGCGGGGTAATCGACTTTTACTTAAACAAGGTTGGTCTTAAGAAGCTCTCGCACGAAATAGAAATCGGCGAAATGACGCTTCAGGACATAATCGAAAACATCAAAAAACCGGGGCGTGATCCTAGAGAAGAATTACCCCCACCAATCCTAAGGAGTGACATAATGAAAATGGAAGATCTGAGACCTGGCATGAAGGTGAAAGGTACCGTAAGAAACGTAGTGGATTTCGGTGCGTTCGTTGACATCGGCGTAAAGCAGGATGGTCTCCTCCACATTTCAAAAATGAAAAAAGGTTTTGTAAAAAACCCAAGTGAAGTAGTTGCCGCCGGCGACGTACTTGACGTAGTTATCACTGACGTTGATCTCGACAGAAAAAGAATTTCCCTCAGCCTGGTAGACTAACATATTTCATTATGCCACGAAGGCACCAAGCGTGTCTTAGTGCCTTTGTGGTTAATGGATTCTACTTTCTGCCCAGCAGGTGGGTGGCGATGAACTTCATCGCGTGCTGTTCGGCTTCCTGAGCCATAGCGGAATTAAATTCCGGATTGCTTGGGTTTGCAAATGCGTGTACCGCATCGTACCACTTAAGATCATACTTTTTCTTGAGCGGGCGGAACACCTTAACGAAGTTGTTGATCACATCCCTGTTGATCCAGGTGTCTCTTTCTGCGAATATGCCG
>RHKR01000323.1 GCA_008363265.1 Chlorobiota bacterium | reverse complement strand
ACCGGGAATTGCTGGCGATGCTGCTGAACGCCGACGGTAAACTGGAGGAAGGGATAAAAGTGGCTGAGACACTTCCCGACAAATGGCTTTTGGTACTCATCCTGAACAACCACGGTGCCGGTTTGCTGGCAAGCGGAAAAGCTGATCAGGCTCTCACAGTGTTTCAGCGGTCGCTCGCGGTCTGCAAAAAGGAACGTTATAAAACACTTATCAGAAACACTTTCGAGAACATCGCGGCCGTTTACAGGGCTACGAACGATTGGAAACGCTCGGCCCTTTACATGCAGCTCTTTAAAATCGTCTCCGAAAGCCTCTACCTCGAGCAGCACTCTTATCAGGTCTCGGAAATGGAGGTGAAATATGAAACCCGCCGCAAAGCGATGGAAAACGACTTTCTGAAGAAGGAAAAGGAAGTGCTGGCCGAGAGTGCCGCAACCCAGCGCGGGCTTAATATCCTCCTGGTGCTGAGCATCCTCGGGGTTTCACTTTTCACTGCTGTGGCAGTGATCGGCAACAGAAAGTTGAAAAAGGTGAACTCCCTTCTCGACGCGCAGAACAACGAGATCAGAAAAAACCAGGAAGAGCTCCAGATACTGAACGAAGTATTGCGGAAGAACGAAAAAAATCTTAACGAGGCACAGGCGATCGCCCACCTGGCGAACTGGGAGATGGACCCCGTTTCAGGCACGCTTCAGTTTTCAGGTCAGTTCCCCGGGATCATGGGTCTACCTGCCGAAAGCCTGACAAAAGAGGGTTTTCAGCCTGTAATTAAAGAGTTGTGCGCCACTGAATATTCCGAAATGCTCGCGCGATTCCTCGGGTTCAGGGGGGCGGTAAGTCCCGAAAGTGTGATCGAGTTCAGGATCGAGCGGGGTGGTGAATCGCGCTGGATAAGGATCAAGAAACGTCAGGTATCTGACGAAAACGGTACTCTTCTCCGCATCTCCGGAACCGTTCAGGATATCACCGAGGCGAAGGAAGAAGAGGTTATCAGGATCAAGATCGCTGAACAGCGTACATTCACAAGGCGATTGATCGGTTATCAGGAAGAGGAACGGAAGAGGGTGGCCGGTGAACTGCATGACGGGCTTGGCCAGGAACTTCTCCTTATCAAGAACCTCGCGCTATTGGGTCTGCAGAACCCTGACGCGGATGAGCTTTCAGCCCGGCACATGGATCAAATAAGTCTTACGGTCTCCTCCCTGCTCGATTCGATAAGGCGGCTTTCGTTCGATCTGCGCCCGGCACACCTCGAGCGGCTCGGACTCTCAGAAGTGATAATTTCCGCGATCGAGAGGCTTAAAGCCGTATCAAATGTGAAATTCACTCACGAGATCGAAAGCATCGAAGGTCTTCTGAGCAGCGGAAACACGATCCACCTTTTCAGGATCGTACAGGAATCTCTTAATAATGTGGTAAAGCACTCGGGAGCAACTGAAGTGGCGGTCGGGCTTCACCGCCATGGGGATCAGATCGAGCTTGGTATCCGTGACAACGGTAAGGGATTCGATACCGCGACAATTCTGGCAGGAACAGGTGGTTTCGGCCTTAGAAACATTATCAGCAGGGTGGAAATCGCACGCGGAAGGTACAAGATAGTATCTCATCCCGGTGAAGGCACAACAATCAAGGTTTTTATTCCGGTGGAAGAAAATGGATAAGATAATTACCGTAATACTGGCCGACGATCATCCGATCATCAGGCAGGGTGTAAGCCAGATACTTCAGGCAAACATGTACATTAAAGTTGTGGGCGAGGCGGATACCGGCAGGCAGGCTGTTGAAATGGTGCGTGACTTAATGCCCGATGTAGCAATACTTGATATCCAGATGCCCGATCTCGACGGATTCGAGGCTGCCAAGATCATAATGCGCGACCATCCCCACACCCGCGTGATCTTCCTGACTATGTTCAAGGAGCCGGCACTTATAAGGAAGGTGTTCGACCTCGGAATCAAGGGATACATACTTAAGGAAAGTGCTGTGCTCGACATAGTCAAATGTGTCGAAGCGGTCGCTAATGACAACCTCTACCTCAGTCCGCAGGTTTCCCAGGTACTTCTCGATACAACCCCGAAACCCGCGCAGGATGACAACCTGACCCCAACCGAAAGAACCATCCTCTACCACATCAGCAAGGGAAAGAGCAGCGATGAGATATCCCGTGAAATGTTCGTGGCCCGCAAAACCGTTGAGAACCACCGGAGCAACATCTGCAAAAAGCTCGGGATCACAGGTAACTCGGCTCTTCTTAAGTATGCTTTAAGACTGTTTAACGAAGCTTAGTTGTTCGCCGAAAGTGCATTAACAGCGAAAAAGAGCATCATTCCCGCAAAGAGAATTGTAAGCAGAAAACTTCGCCACAATCTACCTGCCGACTTTTCTTCATCGGTAAAATATCGATAGGCATGAAGTGTCGCGGCCTGTAGCAGATATACCGCGAAACCGGCTGTCAGAACGGCAAGCGAGGTCTCACCATTCTTTATCAACAGTGCGATAAAAGTTGCGACTGCGAATGCGAGATTGGCAAAACCCACCTCGAACATCCAGTCGGGGCGGTCCGTTTTCCATCCCATTCTTTCCGCGTCAGACTTGTGAAAGATCACATGCCGCACGAACGCAAGTGTTCCATTTATCCCCACAGTGAAGAGTGCTACCATTCTGATCATTAAGGAAGCGTCTTCACCAAGAAAGAAAAATCCAAGAAATATTCCGGTCGAACCGGAGGCGATACCGAGTAGATTAAGTGTGCGTGCCATAAGCGTAAAAATTATGTGAATTCCTGAACGGAAATCTATTCAATCTTCCTGCCAATGTAAAATACATAACCGTAATACTCCTTGTACTTGGCGTACAGAGCGGCTTCCCGTCTTTCGTTTTCCACCAGGCCCTCTGCCATTTTGTTGCCGGCGTGTTTCTTGAGGAAATCATCCTGCATGGCGGCTTGCTCAAGGTAAAAATCCTCCCAGCAACTCTCCGGGAGTTTGAAGGTCGCTAACGGGTGGTAACCAGCCCTCTCCATTACAGCAACCGAGTTTGAAATGGTGTCGATCCCGGGATAGGCAGCCATCCAAAAATCATTGATCTCATCCGGTCGGGTATCGGTGAACCAAGAGGCTTCAGTTACCGCGATAAATCCACCCGGCTTGAGAAATTTTCGCCACTCGGTCATTCCCCGCTCAAAACCGATATTATAGATCGCACCCTCCGACCAGATCAGATCGAGCTCCCCTTCCTTGAATTTGAGATCTGTCATGTCACCGGTTATCCCCTTCACCCTGTGATCAAGACCGTTTTTAACCGCGTTGGAGTTGAAAAGATCGATAAACATGGGGAACAGGTCGATGCCCGTGATCGTGCCGGGGGCGTTCTGAGCGAGCACCATTGTTTGCCCGCCGGTTCCGCAGCCAATATCGGCGATAACCGGGTCTTCAGTTAAATTGTCGATATACCCAAGTGCTTTCAGGGTCATCTCCGGGCTTCCCGGACCCTGCCGTTCCATCGCCGAGAAATATTCGCATATCAGGTCAAAGTCAAAATCGTGTATGGTGGTTTCTTCAGTGCTCATTGTGGTTTCCGTTCTAAATTATTCCGGAGGATTTTAGCCAATGGTAGCCATCGATCGACTTGTAAAATTTTTCTCTCGATGCAGCTTCGGGGCGTGTTTGAAATTCTTCGAAGAACTGGATCTTCCAGGGTAGGTATGCTTTTGTTGATCTTACTTTTCCGCTGTTGTGTCTTTTCAGACGGACCTCGAGATCCTCGCAGTGACCATAATAGTGGCGGGATGTTTTTTCGGATTTTAGGATGTAACTGTAATACATGATTGCAAATTACAGACATTATTTAAAACGACAAAAACCTGAGATAATCTCAGGTTTTTATCTTTGGCGGAGAGCCAGGGATTCGAACCCCGGATACCCGTGAGGATATAACGGTTTTCAAGACCGCCGCATTCAACCGCTCTGCCAGCTCTCCATTATAAAATTCTT
>RHKR01000322.1:4032-5024 GCA_008363265.1 Chlorobiota bacterium | reverse complement strand
AAACAGCCACATGCCAAGGCGTGAGCCTTCATCATCACGATGCATGTGTACGTCTGTTCCCTGTGCGGATGTCGGACTGCTCAAACCTTTTCCTCCTCTAATTCAGGTGACGGAACTTCATTTCTCTTGTAATCATAAGGACCGCCTTCAACAACGGGTTCCTTCTCAAAGTTGAAAACGTATGGTGGGGTCGGAGTCTTCCACTCGAGTGTCTCACCATTCCAATAGTTCTCTTCTGTCACCTTTTTGCCACTCTTCAGGGCGTTGTAAAGGTTGATGAACATGATGAGAAGACCGGTGATCAAAATCCATGAACCAACTGTGGAAAGCATGTGGTATGTCTGGAATTCAGGAAGATAATCATAATATCTTCTCGGCATTCCGAGCCAACCCATAACGAACATCGGGAAATAGAGAAGATTGAACCCAATGAAAAGGGTCCAGAAGCCCACTTTCGCGGTCGTTTTGTTGTACATTCTTCCGAACATTTTCGGCCACCAGTAGTGCATCGCCGCAAAAATACCGAAACCGGTCCCACCGAACATCACATAATGGAAGTGAGCCACAATGAATGATGTATCGTGGATGTGGAGGTTAACTGAAAGAGCACCCTGGATCAGACCGGTGAACCCACCGATCGAGAAAAGGAAGATGAATCCTAGGGCGTAAAGAAGCGGCGGCTCTGTGAGGATCGAACCTTTATAGAGAGTTGACACCCAGTTGAAAACCTTGATGGCCGACGGGATCGAAACAAGAAAGGTCAGTACTGAGAAAGCGATCATCGCGACACCGCTCATGCCCGAAGTGAACATGTGGTGAGCCCAGACGAGTGACCCAAGCAGGGCGATCGCGATACTGGAACCGGCAATAAACTTGTAACCGAAGATCGTCCTCTGCGCGAAAACAGGAATGATCTCCGAGATAACACCCATCGCCGGAAGTATCATGATGTAAACAGCGGGGTGTGAGTAGATCCAGAAGAGATGCTGAAA
>RHKR01000322.1:0-4001 GCA_008363265.1 Chlorobiota bacterium | reverse complement strand
CCCACGCTGAGGGTTCTTTCAAATACCACGAGAAGAAGGGTTATACCAACGATCGGGGTGGCAAGAACCTGGATCCATGAGGTTGCGTAGAGTGACCATACAAAAAGAGGCATTTTCCAGAAGGTCATCCCCTTTGCTCTCAACCGGTGAATGGTAACAACAAAGTTGATACCCGTAAGGATCGAAGAGAATCCAAGAACGAATGCCGCAAGCAATGCCGGAATAACATTTGTTGATGTTCTCACAGAGTAAGGGATGTAGAATGTCCATCCTGTATCAGGAGCTCCTCCGGGAAGGAATACCGAAGTGATGGCCATAAGACCCCCAATGATGAAAAGCCACCAGGAGAGGAGGTTAAGCCTTGGGAATGCCACATCGGCCGCTCCCACCATGATCGGCAGGAAGAAGTTACCGAATACCGCGGGGAGGCCGGGGATAATGAATAGAAAGATCATTATCAGGCCGTGCAGCGTGAATATCGAGTTGTAAGTCTGCGGATCCATTATCGTCTTTCCCGGAGCGATCAACTCGAGCCTCATCAGGAAGCCGAATGTTACGCCCACAGCAAAGAAGACGAGCATCGCTATCATATACATGATGCCGATCCTCTTATGGTCCACCGACAGAATCCAACCCAACAGACCGGAATGCTTCCCTTTGTAGTCGAGATAACTTACATTCACATCATTTGCAGTTGAAGACATATTATGCACCTTCTTTAATATCTTTGGTTTTTGATTTCCTTATTAACACAACCATTCCTATGGCTGCTGCCAGAATTATGATAACTCCGAAAATACGGGTTACGTTAAGAACGTAAGTATCACTTTCGTTGTCGTAATTAAAGCAGAATTTAAGCACTTTTGCAACCGTTGGTGCTGTTTTTCCATCCATCGCCTCATAGATCGACATTTTAATGTCGAATGGGAGGTATTTTGGACCGATAACGTAGCGGGATATCATACCGTCTTTACCGACAGCCATTATCACTCCCGGATGAACTATCAGATCCCCCACCCTTCTGAAAGTGATACCGGCAAGTCCGGTTAGCTTCTTTATCGAAGCAGAATCGCCGGTAAGAAAATGCCAGGAGTTTTCAGGCAGCCCTACTGCACCGGAAGCCAGAACACCTTTTTTCTTTTCAGCCGCATCCTCAAAGGTTTCATTATGGTCGATCGATATGCTCACCAGTTGGTAGTCTTTGCCCGGAGCAAGATCAACCCTTCTGACCTGTGAGGCCACGTCGGCTATCATCGGCGAACAGAGTGCCGGACATTTGTAGTAAACAAACATCAGGATAGTCGGTTTGTCGATGATACTGCTCAACGTTACTTTTTCACCTTTTTCGTTGGTGAAAACCATGTCGAGCGGAAGTTTGGTGCCAAGTTTACTGTCATCCAGACCCACCTCTTCCCCACCCTGGTTCAGGGGGAATGAAACGGTAAAGAAAAAAGCAAACAGAAAAAACAGTCTAACAGTCATAGTATAAATCACAGTGTGCTTTTTAACCAGCCAAACATCTTGTCAAGTTCATCTTCATTCATCGAGAAAAGCTTGTACTTGAAACCGCTGCCTTCGAGGTTTGCTTTAGCAAGCTTCAGAAGTGCATCGGTTCCGTCTTTCCATCCCTGATTGGCGAGAAGAAAAGAGAGAGCAAGCTTTTTGTTTTCGGCAGTACCGGCGAAGATCTTTGCGCCTTCGTTAGATTTTGCCTGTTTGTCAAGTGTAGCCAAAGCTGTTTCCAGCTTTTTAACACTGGCGGAATTTTCATTTACCAACATCTGCTTGGCACCCGCCACCGGAATTGTGCCCGGCTTGAAAGTACCTTTCGTAAGCTGATACTTGTCGTCAAGTTCCTTAACCTGAGCATCGGTAACCGCGGGGGCATCCGGCATGAAGTTGTCTCTGATGTAATGGATCAGGCCAACCCGCTGGTCGGCGGGTATGACATCATAAGCGGCCATACCGTTTTTTGCGATACCTTCCTGAAGTGTTTTCCACATCCCGGTTATTTCGCGGCCATTGGTCCAACCGTCAACTGCATGGAAGTTACGGGCTTTAGGGTTAAGGGCCACACCCGCAGGTCCGTCGCCCTTTCCATCGGCACCGTGGCACGAAACGCAATTGGTGTTGTATAGTTCTTTTCCCTTGGCGATCAACTCCGCGGAGGGTTTTTTAAGCATTTCAGCATCCACCGCGGTGAGCATCGCGGGATCAGCCACCGGCAGATCAGCCACGATCGTGGTTGAATCGAACAGTCTCGCCGGGAGGCTGTTCTCATTAACCTGACCGAGGTTTCTGGCATAATAGATACCAAGACCGATCAGTACGATCAACAGGTAAGGATATGAAGCCGCAAGAAAAGCTATGGGATTATCAAATTTTTTCATCTTGTTATCACTCATTTCTCTTTCACCTCCTACGGCCTGTTGCTCAGTCCCCGCTCAAGCTTCGGATCACCGATCGGGACTGCATTATGCTTTTTAAAGTTGAAATAGAACACAATTATTAATGTACCGATCGCAGCCACGGGGAAACCGAACTCAGTCAGTACATATACCAGACCGCTTTTTTCACCGTGATATTGCGGCATGATCAGCCAGTAAAGGTCGATCAGGTGAGCAACAAGTATCCAGACGGCTGCAAATTTCAGTCTCTTCGGGTCCTTTTTTGCGGGAGCAGGAAGTAGTATGGCATAAGGAACGAGGAAGTGAACCACTATCAGAGTAAGTGTGATAGATGCCCACCAGCCTTCCCACCTGTCGATGAACCAGAAGGTTTCTTCAGGCAGGTTCGCGTACCAGATCAGCATGAACTGTGAGAAAGCAATGTATGCCCAGAAGTTTATGAAACCGAACATTAGTCCACCGAGGCTCGCGAGCGAATCGGTGTGCATCCTCGGATGCATGTAGCCGTTTTCCTTTAGCAGTATCACAGCCAGGGTGGTGGCTGCAAGTCCCGCGAGAAGTGTCCCGGCAAATACATAAACACCGTAAATTGTCGAGAACCAGTGCGGCTCAAGGCTCATCATCCAGTCGATACCGGCAAAAGTAAGTGTGATCGCGAAAAGTGGGATGAAGACCGCGGAAGCTACCACGTTCTTTTTTGTAAGTTTCTGATCTTTCGTTTCATCCTGTTTTCTGGAGTTCCTGACCACAAAGAAGTAGTAGAGCGACCAGATCGCAAAGGTGACAAGCACCCTGACTATGAAGAAAGGTATGTTAAGATACGGTTCCTTCCCCTTCAGAAGTTTGTCCGCCTCGACCGCCTCGGTGTGTGTCCAGTGGTAGAGGTCGTGCATGAAAAAGAAGAGAGGTATCGCCAGTACAAAGAAAAGGAGTACTGAAGAACCGAAGAACTCGGGTATCCTTCTCATCGGGGTGCTCCAATCAGCATTCGCTACATATTCAAGAGCAATGATGAAAAGTGAGCCCACACCTATGGTGAGGAGGAAGAAAAATCCCAGCAGGTAGGAAAACTTTGCGCGTAGCGGATCGAGTATCAATCCGAATGCACCAACAATAAGTCCGATGGCCAGTATAGCCAATCCAATATTGAGAACCTTACCCGGCAGATCTTTTTTCACATATTGCATGTTATCAGTTGCCATTTGAAGTATTCTCCTTTCTGTACTGCTGAATGTCAGCTTCCGAAGCGTTCTTGGCTTTCTGTAAAGCTCTTATATAACTCACAACAGCCCATCTCTCTTTTACGTTCATCTGATGAGCGTAAGAAGGCATCACGTTCTGTCCCACTGTGATCACATGGTAGATGTTGCCGTCTTTCCACTGCTGAAGTTTCTGAGTGTGAAGACTTGGAGGCACGGGGAACTGGCCGTTCAACCTTGCATCACCATCGCCATAGTTGCCGTGGCATGGTGAACAGAATGTGAGATATTTCTTCTGACCGAGTTTCAGAACATCAGCGGAAGCGACGAGCGGATTCGGAAGAGGTTCAGCAGGCTGAGCTGTTGAATCTTTGAACTCGTAAGGCATGTGCCC
>RHKR01000321.1 GCA_008363265.1 Chlorobiota bacterium | reverse complement strand
TCCTTTTATGGTACCCACACCAAGACAAATGCTTTGTCCTTTAGCAGCGAAGACAATGTCACCTGGTTTGGCACTTTTCAACAGCCATAAATTCCATGTATGGTTAGACATGTTCGGTGTGACACCACAAGCTTTATCGAGATCTTCACTTGATTCAAATTTGGAAATATCACCGACCGGTAAGTTTGAAAGATCAAGGGCTATGACTCCCTCATTGTAAAATCTTTCCCATTCAGATGCCTGACTTCCGGGAGAGAATTTAAAGTAATTGATCGCTTCACTGTTGAGCTTTTCAATCGATGGTTTCAGATCATTAAGAATTTTTAATGTGGAAGCGTAGTCGAAAACAGAGGTTTTAAAGTTGGATTCGTTATCTCCCAAAACAGAACCGGCAATCCGGCCCGCCATGGAATCCACTCCAATTTCAAGAAAAAACTGATATGCATTCTGGTGATACTCTCTGTAGCCGGGGTAAATAGCCAGCCAACAGTTTGTGGCTCCAAAGTTGTTGGGACCTTGGAAGTCAACTGTATGAGACTTGAAGTCTTTCAGACCCAGATCCTTTATAAGGTTGGCTGTGATTCTATTGAGAGTGTCTCTTACCCTCTGCTTGACTATTCCCCTGTAGAAAAAAACATGAAAAACTCTCCAAAGGTTTGACCAATTGGAGAACATATCCTTTTCAGTAACTCGGTACTCATTCAATCCGGTGCGGTGATAGTCGGAGATCAGAGCAAAAGCTTCGGTATTCTTGTTCCTTATATGCTCCTTTATATCATCCACCGTATTGATCCCAATCTTTCCATCCCTGATTATCCTTCTGGCAGCCTCTGCCCTAAGAAAATTCACAGGCTTGAATTCTTCAGAAGGATCAGAATAGTCCTTGATGATCTCCTGAAGGTCATCTTCAGAAAGTCCATTTATAGCATCAATCAATTTTTGAGGATCATCAAAATAACCCTGGTATTCTTTGGCTAAAGCCACAATTTCTTTGAACTGTTGTTCCATATTATCCACCGCGTGTTAATAAAGAGATCTAATTTGTACTAAATCAGGTTTTAAAAATAGAGAAAAATGTTCGAAAGGGAAAAATACAGGTGATGGCAGTAATGAAGATATCTTTATTAAACCCTTGGCAGGGATACTCGGGGCGGCAGATACATATCATAACGCCGGGCTTACACCCGGCGCTACCTTATACCACTCACTGGGAGTGGGCTAAATCAATTTTCAGAGTAACTCGAAAACAGGGTTACTTCAACAGGTTCATCTTCTTTACCATTACATTTCCTCCAGATTCCAGCCTGTAGAGGTACAACCCGCTGGGGGCGGAAGCAAATGTTACATCGACTTCGTAACTTCCGGCTGACTGGTATCCTTCAACGAGAGTGAAAACCTTTTCACCGGTTAGATTGTAAACCTCAAGTCTGACATTTCCTGCTTCAATTACAGAATAGCGGATCCTGGTACTTGGGTTGAACGGATTCGGGAAGTTGTCGGAGAGAGAAAATGAAAGCGGCATTTCACCAGTCTCTTTTACTGAGGTTGGAGGTGGTGTGCTTGTGGGATCACCGGGGTTTGAAACATTCGCAAGAACGCCGGGAGCAGGCTGACCTGTCCGCCAGGTTCCCGAGGGATCCTGAAGTTCGGTGCCGTTACTGAATCCGTCGCCATCACTGTCAAGCTGGGCGAGGGCGGCATCCCACATTACATTCCCGTTTACCAGAAAACCGTTCTCGACAGTCTGACCGAAATTGTTTCTTTCGCCGCCACCGGCAGGTGAAACGTGACAGTTTGCGCAAGCGTTTTTGGATCCATTGGGAATCTGAGCGACCCTCCAGTCCCGGGAGATGAGCTGTGTGCCAATGAATGAGGTTATTAACAATCCAACGAAGAGAAAGGAAAATCCACGCATATTAAAGTCCTGTTAAAGTGAGCCCCAATATAATACGCTTTTGGTATTATTGCAACTCTAAAAATAAAAAAACCCCGCATGAAAAGCTCCGCGGGGTTAAAAACGGGGTAAAAAAAGTTTTATGTGGTCTCCGTCACTTGTTGATCGAGGTATCCTTCTGTTTTGCCTTCAGGCTGTCTGCGGTTTTCTGGATAGCCTTCGCGCTTGTAAGACTTGAGGCTACACCTCCGGCTTTCGTAGCGCCTTTAATAGTGGGCTTCAGCGACTCCTGGGATGCTTCAGCTTTTTTGTCCATCGTCTCTTCAGGTGTGGCAGCAACCGCGGCAGTTACCGGCAGATTACTCCCACCCGATGACCGTGTCGTGGGAGAAGGAGTATATTCAGCTCCTCTTTCAACCGAAACCTTGGGCGGTGGCTGGGACGAGGGCGCTTCACTTTTTGAAGGAGATTGCTGCTCCTTGCTTTCAAACTGAGGGCTGTTATCAAGTTTATCGTCAGCCTTTGTTCCGCTCGAGGCAATCTGATCCTGAGTGACCGCGGTGTCTATCTTCGTTATCACTTCATCCCCCGGCTGATTAACCAGGAGCACGAACGCGACCACGGCGACAACTCCAACCGCCAACGCTGAAGGCACAGGCTTAAGAAATCCCGTGATCCTTTCCCAAAGGCCCGGTTTGGCCGGGGCATATTTTTCCGAATTGATCCGGCGCATAAGGTCGGCCTCAAATCCGGGAGGGGCATCCTCTTTGGGCATTTCCTTCAGGAGCTGCCTTAGCTCCCGAAACTGCTCCTCTTCACTTAGTAAGTCTTTATTCTCCATGAAAACCTATTCCTTGAAAATATCTCTCAATAAATCCTGTAACTGAGCACGACCACGATTGATCCTTGATTTAACGGTTCCGATGGAGATATCCATCATCTCGGCGATCTCTTCGTACGACATCTCCTGAATGTCTCTGAGGATCACCATTTCCCGGTAAACTTCGGGCAGTTTTAAGAGAGCTTCCTGGATCATTTTGTTTTTGATCCCTGAATCCACCAGCCTGTCGGGAAGTGGACCCCCGTCCGGGAGATCCATCGTCTCTTCATCCTCTCCCCAGGAGTTGATGGAGATCTGATTCTTCCTTTTACGCCTTTGCAGCTCGGTTTTGGCAAGGTTGCCTGCTATAGTGTAGATCCAGGTGGAGAATTTTGCAAAGGTCTTGTAGGAATCCTTGTTCCTGTAAACCTTTATAAAAGTCTCCTGGACCACGTCTGAAGTGGCATCCCTGTCGCCGAGGAACCGGAAAACGAAGTTGAACAGGGGATTTTTGTAGCGTGAAACTATCGCTTCAAATATCTCCGTGTCGTTCGTCTCCTGAAATTCAAGGATCAACTGTTCGTCAGTCAGATCTCTTAATCTTCTGTCGCTCAATGTCTGTTATACTCTGGTTGTTTTGTAAATGTTTCAGAGGAGAAAATTAGAATATTCCGCTGATAAGATAAAGATTTTAAATTAAAATCTCGTTAAGGGCGGTGAACATGACCGTCTTTTCATCGGTGTCACTGCTCTTGAGCGCAATATCCGCCCTGAGGAGTGCCGCGTAAACGAGACTGAGATCTTTGAATGAATATTTCTGAAGTGCGGGTTTAAGTTTATCCAGCTGCCACTTCTGTATGCCGGCAGCAGAGGCTGCCTCAAAATCATTCTGCCCCGAAGAGAGTGCCTCGCGCACATTAACTATGGTTGAGAACTGCCGGTTCAGATGAAAAAGTATCAGAAGTGCAGGTTCACCCTGGTTCATTATCTTTCCCAGAAGCCTGAGTGCCGAGGGTTTGTCTTTTATTAAAACCTTATCGATGAAATCGAAGATAGTGAATTGTTTTGTTGGTGCCACAGAACGCTTGATCATGTCGGCATCTATATCCACTCTGTCACTGCCCGCGAACTCAATAAGTTTTTCCAGCTGCATTTCGATCATAAGTTTGTCATCACCCGTCAGGCTTACAAGCAGCTCGGCATCGTGACGCTCTATCCTCTTCCCTGCCAACTTCGCGGTTGACTCAACCCAGACAACAAGATCGTCGAATTCGGGTGTTCTCGCAACATAAACATAC
>RHKR01000320.1 GCA_008363265.1 Chlorobiota bacterium | reverse complement strand
GTTGTTCGCGGGACTTACTTCAATATGCGAAACACCCGGAATTCCAAGGAATATCCTGCCGCTATATGTGAAATTGCCGGCGGCATCCATGGTACCGAAGTGCAGACTGTCAGCATTGTAATAAAAGAGGTGATCCCCCTTTATCGTCATCACGGAAGTATTGGTCGAGGTAACCTGAGTTGCGGATGCGGATGACAGTCCTGTTGAATAAATGAAGTTATTAACGAAGAACAACTTTGATGAAGCCGCGTGCCACTGGATCCTCTGAATTCCTGAGCCGAGATTGGCCGCGGCAGACATGGATGGAATGACGGTGAAATTTCCAACCACCGGCGAGGCAGATGATGCAGATGTAACATATGTATAAAAAGCGGAGTTGGCACTCTCGGTAGAGATCAACAGCAAAGTTGAGTCACCCGATAGCGATACTGCCTCTATATCATTAATTCTCCCGCCATAAACTCTCTCAACATCCGGCGCGCTGAGTTGCGCCATCATTGTACTGATTGAAATTGCTATTAAAAAAGTGATTCTTCTGAACATCAATGTTCTTCCTCTGATTATTTGCGAATAAAAATTAATCTCAGGCGCAATTTATCCCAGGTGATCCCACACGATTGTGATGACACGCAACCACTTGTTCCATGTCACAAAATGGTGAATTCAGTTCAGGGTTATCTTACTTTGAGAAAAAAATAATTATGATATAAATTCATTTTTAGTTAGATTAACATCCATATCGATTTTAATTACCGGACATGGATAATCCTGACCCAGTCTCAACTCATCATTTTGATGATATAGAAAATAAACTTGATCTCATCCGAGGGATGATCGATCTAAAACACTCTCGCGGCGTAATTCTGCGCGAGCTGAATTCTCTTCTTTCCCTGCTCCATTCCAAATTTCAACCACTTTACAACGAAGCAATTTTTACTGAGTTCTATCCTGTTTATCTGAAACTCCTCGGCTCTTTCAGGGTCTTCGGAGCACCTCCTTCATACGCCAAAAGCATAATTCAGAACGCGGGAAAACTCTACAGGATCAATTCGGGGGCGTTCAGGCAGCCGGAAATGGCCCTGGAGTTGAAGAGGATATCCTCAGAGTTCAGGTCACTGAAGCGGATACTCCGCGGTGGCACTGCCGGGTCAGGAACCGGACGAAAGGGACCTGTTTTCCCTGTTATCGAGTCAGGAGATAATACAGCTGGCATCACGTATCTTGATAGTCTCGATGTTAAAGTTACCCCCGCATCGGGCTCCACCCGTTTTATCATCCACCCCACATACAAGGAGGAAGAGCCCGTTCTCTTGCAGCAGGTGATGGATTCATTCAGTGTTGCCCTTTCAATGATCCCGGCCGGCACGAAAAAACTTCCCGCCGCTTTTGAAGTGCAGGTTTATTTTAGATCAAGACTCGGCATCTATTCGGGGAACTCCTTTGGTGTTCTGCTCGCTCTGCTGATAAAGATAGAGATCAATAAACTCCTCCAGCCGAACATCGTTTACGAAATTTCCCCGGCAACTGCTTTCACGGGGGCGGTATCACCATCGGGCGAGGTAAAACCGGTAGGAAGAGAGATAATTGCAAGGAAGGTCCGTTCTGTTTTCTTCTCAGATGTTACAAATTTCATCATCCCCAAGGAGGATGAACCGGCTGCACGCGCCACGCTTGCGAAATTACAGGAGAAATGGCCCAACCGTTCACTTGACCTTACTGTTGTAAACTCCGTCTCAGATATCCTCAACCGGAGGGATATTGTTCAAATCTCCAAACGACCCATCAAAGAGAGAGTTAAAGCCACTGCCCGAAAGCACAAATACACTTCACTGGTTTTGATACCGGTGCTTGTTCTGCTGGGGTTTTTATATGCCCGGGAGTTTGATACGAATCCTGTTTCTTTTGATTTGGATGGAACAAATCTGATGATAAAGAACAAATTCGGGAGTGTTCTTTGGAGCAATACCGTGCACCCGAATGTCGAGAAGGAGATGACAGAAGACGGACTTAAAATTAAAGTCCGGATAATTGATATCGACAACGATGGAGTTAATGAGGTTCTTTATACCAGCGATCTGATCGAACTTCACAAATCGCTCTATTTCAGTTCTATTCGGTGTTTTGATGGGAGAAAAAGGGAGATCTGGCAATTCACATTCCAGGATACGGTTTCCTCCCCAAAGGAAAACAACATCCCCGGGGATTATAACCTTCATATGATGGATACAATTTCTCTTGGGGGTAGAAAACTATTAATGGTAGTTGCGAACAGCGCTCCTACTTTTCCAGCGGCTTTGTTCTACATCGATCCGAAGACTGGTAAAAAAGTTGGAGGCGCGATCTGGAATGCAGGTTTCATTGATCAGGTCGCCATCGCGGATATCAACGGTGACGGATTTCGTGACAGGATATTTTCTATTAATGATAATGCCGATCTGATTATCAAAATTGTTGCTGTACCGATGGACTTCGCGGAAGGTATGATCAAAACAAGAAGTGATTATATGCTTTACGGAAAAACACCTGTGCATCTTCTATTGGAGATTAAGTTACCGGCGACCGATTATATGCAGAAAATCGAAGGCGCAAATAGAGATCGATTCCCCCCATCTTCAATACAGTGCGATGATGAAGGAAAGATTTCATTTATGGCGCGGTATTCTGCAAGAAAAAAAGAGAACATGTACTTATTATCACTGGACTCCAAGACCCATGAACTCAGTTATTTTATTTGGGGCGGGTATAGAATCATCCGCGACTCCCTTGTCAATGCCGGAAAACTCCCGCTACCCTACACTGACACGAAAGAGTACACAGACAACCTGAAGAACCAGGTCCGATACAAACTCGACGGCAAGTGGGTCACATACGCCGAGTATAAAAAGAGCAGGGGAAAAGACTGACAGTGAACCGGTTTGTCAAGATTGAAGCGACAGCAGCACACCTTAGGGATGGGATACTCTCCGACATTCGCGGTCATACCCTGCTTCTGAAACTCTGCGATTTAACAGAACTTCTTGACGGCACGGGTGACCCCCTCCTTCTCGAGGCAACTCTCACCGAATTTACTCCCTATTTCGTCAGGGAACTCTCAAAGTTCCGTGTTGAGGGAAATCAACCCGGGCTGACCAAAAGAGTGATCACCTGCGCTGAGAAGATCAGGCTTGCCATCCAGGATGAAACAGAATTATCCATTCTCACAGGCTCCCTGCTCAGGCTGAAGAAGGAATTGAAACTGCAAAGGCTCATTCTCTCCGGGAATCCAAGGCCGGGCCAAAGACACACACCAAACTTTCCGGTTATTGAGACAGTGGAAGGAAGTTTTTCTAACTGTCTTCTCGACACGATAAGGGTTGTCCTCAGACCGGGAAAAGGAGAAGACAAGTTTATACTACACCCGGCCACAAGTAAAAAGGATCGCGAACTCGAGGATCAGATCAGGACCTGCTATCGATTTGCCCGAAGGTCAGTTGAAACAGGAAAGTCACGGCTCTCAAAATTCTTTGATGTGCAGATCGACCTTCTTTCCGATCTCGGGATATATTCAGGCCGGTCATTCGGTGCCCTTCTCACGCTGCTGCTGGTAATCGAACTCAAAAAGCGCCTTCATCCAAACCGCCGTTTCGGGCTCAGAGCCGACATCTCGGTAACAGGAGGAATTGATGCCGACGGAAACATGCTGCCTACCGGAAAGGAAGCCATTGAACAAAAAACGAAAGCTGTTTTCTTTTCATTCAGCAATGCGTTCATCCTTCCGGCTGATGATCTGGTGTACGCACAAAAAACCCTGAGCGAACTGCAAAGGAGCCGCCCAAACAGGAAACTCGAGCTTATCGCAGTCAAGAACATAAATGATATCTTCAATCGCAGGGATATCTTCAGGGTCTCGCGCAAACCGGTGAAACAAAGGGTAAAGGAATGGGCGAGAAAATACAGGTATGGGGCTCTTCTTTTTCTCCCGGCCATCGTGCTTTTGGGGTTCTTCTTTGCGAGGGAATTTGACAATAACCCTGTCTCTTTTGAAC
>RHKR01000319.1 GCA_008363265.1 Chlorobiota bacterium | reverse complement strand
ATTAACTGCTAATGAAGGATACATTGGCGCGGCTGTTGCTTTTGTAATTTCAGCGTTCATACAATTGATCGCCCTTATATTCAGCAGGAGAAAAAGTGGCTCATATTAATACCGCGCTTCTGATAATTGCCTTTAACAGGCCAGATGAACTTCGAAGAGTGATCGATGCCCTCAGCATTCACACTTTCCGCAAAATTTACGCTTTTGTTGACGGCCCCAGGGAAGGGGTTGATGCTGACCCGCAGAAAACCGGGGTATGCAAAGATATGCTCTCGGAAATCACCTTTGCAAATGAAGTGGTGACTCATTTCAGGGACAAGAATTTGGGATGCGGGATGGGCCCCTTCACCGCTATCACAGAGGCTTTCAGAATGGATGAGGAGTTGATCATTCTTGAGGATGATTGTGTACCAGCGGCAGCATTTCCGGAGTTCTGCGAGGAGCTTTTAAGCCGTTACCGTGAAGACCAGCGTGTATGCATGATCAGCGGGAGCAACTTCAGCGGGTACTGTTTTCAGAGTACAGCCACTTTGGCGGGTGGGCCGGCTGGAGGAGGAGCTGGGAAAAAGTGGTGTTTGATCCGGTGAACTGTTTGAAGATACTTCCCCGATTCGCCGGGAGTACTTTCAGAACAGCCCGGGAGAGACGCTTCTTCGCGAACGTTTATGAAGCCAACTTCAATAAACCGGAAGTTAACTTTTGGGATTATCAGGCATCGCTGGCCTTCGCTCTTGAAGGGGGATTGAGTATTATCCCCGCCCAAAATCTCGTTAGTAATATCGGATCAGTCGGCACCCATTTCGGTGGAGGAGAAAAATATTTTGATCTGCCGGTACCTGAGATATTCAAGATCGAATCACACTCCGTTGCGGTGAAGGCGGACAGAGTTTACGACAGTTGCCACTTCCGGAATCACCTCCTGCCTCTCCACAGTCGCCCCCTGATAAAGAAGATACAGAACAGGCTCAGAAAGATGTTTCCGTAGCGATCTTTTCCGGTCGGGAAATCTGTTTTTACTCTTTTATTATCCGCTCTTTTAGTTATATTTCCATGTTAAATCCGACAATGTGGAATCCGTCGATGACGAGACAGCTGTAAATTATGAAGGTTCGAAATGTTTAAAAATTTACTTTTCTTTCTGCTTTTCACTTTAAGTATTTTCGCGCAATATCAGGTTTCCTCCTACCAGGAGACGGGCAGCAGCATCAGATTTGAGGTGGCGCCGGATCTTATTCCCCTGGCATCCCTGACGGATGACATAAGGACAAAGATGCGGAGCTACTATGATGAGTCACGCCCCGGTGAACTCGCGCTTCCTACGCGATCGATATTTGTTGCACTTCCTCCCGGAGCGAAGGTAACCGTTACTCACACGATAAAAGAGAAAAGTGTTGAAGATTTCAATCCGAGCATCAATCCTGAGGCCAGCCTTACAAAAGATACCACGATCGATCTGAACTTCGAACTACGTGCGGCGATGAAACCTTCTCCCAAAGACCCGGTGGAGATACTCGGGTATTTTGATATGAAGGGGGTACGGATCGTTCATTTACGGCTTAATCAATATAATTACAATATCTCAGCCGCGAAACTTGAGACCATCAAACGGATCGAACTTAATCTCGTTTCCAACCAACCGATCATGGATTATAATTCCGGGGTTAAACTTTCAGAAACGGCGAAACAACTGTTCAATGGTATGGTTGTAAATCCCGAAGCAGCACCAAAATTTGCGGCTTTTATTCCCTCGAGTGACACCACCGGTAACTGGATCGACTATACCGCAAGTTATGTAAAGATCGGTGTGGCGAAAGACGGAATTTACAGGGTTTACGGGTCTGATCTTCAGACATATGGAGTAAATCTCGCTGAGATCCAGCCGGCCACACTTCAGCTTTTGAAGAAAGGTAAGCAGCAGCCTGTCTATGTATTTGGTGGTTCCGACAATAGTTTTGATGCCGGCGATTATATCGAATTTTTGGGTGAACGGAACATGGGCGATCCCAATTACCGCAATCCGAACGCTTACGGCCAGCCGTACAATGAATATTTCGACCGGTTCACCGATACAACGATCTACTGGGTCACCTGGAACCGTGGTGCAGGGGAAAGGGTTGCGACCGCACCCCAGACCTTTGGCGTTGCCTCAGATACGCTCAAATACTATCACGAACTTGTTCATCAGGAGCAGGACAGGTCTTACCTCAATTTTGACGGTAACCTCGCCAGACGCGATCTTCCTTATTTCTATGAAAATAAGACATTTTACTGGCAGAACATCACCGCACCAACAGCACTTGCGAGCAGAAGTTATACCTTCAGTGTAAGTGAACTCGCGGTAGCCGACAGTGTACGGTTTTTTTCGAGACTCACCAGCGGGGCATCGAGTTCCGCTACTGGATCACACAATCTGGTGATGCAGATAGGAACCCTCTATCCGACCTATGATTCAACCTCTCTGGACAGGTATGACCGGACAGTTCTTAACGGTACCGCTCCTTCCGGGCTGTTCACCAACGGCAATAACACGCTGAAGGTTGTTTCGTACCCCACGACGGGTAACAGCATTAATACTGTCTGGGTCGACTGGGTACAGCTGGAGTACCCACGAAATCTTAAAGCAACGAACGATTCTCTCGTATTCAGATTTCCTTATACCACCGCAGGTAATGTGAATTTCATTCAGGTTACGAATGTTACTTCAGATTCGCTTATTCTGTGGAAAAAGGGATCAAATGCCAAAAAGATTTTCACACAGCGATCGGGATCCTCAGTTGTTCTTCAGGACACAGTTGGAACGGGTGACAAATATTTCCTTGTTAAGAACACCAGTGTTCTGAAGCCGGTGATATATTACAAGAAAAACTGGAAAAACCTCAGGAATCCTCAGAACAAGGCGGATTTCCTCGCCGTATCGATCCAGGCTTTCTCGCAGCCGGTGAAACAACATCTCGGCTATCTTAAAACCGCACACACACTTGATACCATGTTCATCGATATGAACGATGTGTATGATGAGTATTCATACGGCTATTTCTCTACTGAAGCTTTACGGGAGTTCTTCAGAACCACCCAAACCTCCTGGCAGACACCGCATCCTGATTACGCGATGCTTATCGGAAGTGCTGCCTATGATTACAGACTGACTTTTTCGTCGATCAATAATATCAGGTTCAAGAAAAACATAGTTCCGTCGTTTGGCTCACCTTTGAGTGACAACCTGTTGGCGGTGTTCGATTCCACTTCGTCGTATATCCCTCAGATACTCATTGGCAGGGTGCCGGCCAAGAACATCGATGATGTGAACCGCTACTTCGGCAAGCTTTCGGCTTATTACACGCAAAAATATGACATGTTCAACAAGCGTGTGCTTCTTCTATCGGGAGGTGACAATGAGTCTCAGGCGTTGGACTTCAAGAATCAGAATACGGCGCTGAGTTCGTACTTCACTGCGATGCCTTATGGTTTCGATTACAATCAGTATTACAGGACTTTCTCCCCGGTGTTTTCGAATTACGGTCCTTTTCCGCTCGATGAAGTGGATGCCAACATCAAAAAAGGCGGTGTTATCCTTTCGTATGTGGGCCACTCGGGTACGTTCCACTGGGATAATGATATCAGGACACCGAGCCAGTTGCTGAACAACTCGAACAAAGGCTCGATACTGACCGACTTCGGATGCTCGACCGGAAAGTTCGGCGAGCCGGATGTTGACTGTTTTGCGGAGCAGTTCCTGCTTTATCCGACAGGTCAACCGATCTCTTACATCAGCAACGCAAGTCTCGGGTTTACAAGTACTGCGGGCGTCGCACCAAATCTCTTCTACTCGAGCATTCTTCAGGACAGGATATGGAGGCCATCAGAGGCATTGCGAACAGCCAAGATAAAGATGTTCCAGCAGTATGGTTCCGGGCTCACCAATCAGCTGTTCTCGATGACCAACACCTACTTTGGTGACCCGTTCATGGAACTGAAGATACCACCGAAACCGAACTTCATCTATGAATTTCGGTTCGGTGATCACAGATACACTCGCGATCAGACTTACTGACAGACTCAACGGCGAGGCCGTTTTTGACACCATAATCAGAAAACCTGTTCCCGGTTTCAGGGATTCACTTTCGGTCCGGATACCGGTGAAAAACCGTCTTGGTGCCCACACCGTGAAAGCTGTTCTGAACTCCGACTCCAGAGTAGATGAGATATACAGCAATGACAACGAAGTAGAGACCTCGTTCATCGTTTCCAGTTCGGCATCCCGCGATTATTTAAGATACAGCTTCGAGAACAGCGTTAAAGATTTTCTCTATTTCATCAACCCGCAGTTAAAACCTCAGACGGAATCACTCACGGTTCAGATATCTGACAACCTTCTGATGAACGGGGCGACCGAAATAACCGCGCCTTTTGATTCGTTCTATACGAAAATTTCACTCACCTCGCTTCAGCAGAACAA
>RHKR01000318.1 GCA_008363265.1 Chlorobiota bacterium | reverse complement strand
GTTTTTGAATTATGGAGGTTATAAATTTCATCACCTCATGACGAAAGGTGGATTTAAGGACTTTTTCTCTTCCTTTGACCGAAAACACAATGTGAAAATATATCTGCGTAAATGTTGAATATGACATTTCTCTACCCATACGAGACCCCTTGCGGGGCCGGTTTATTCTTTATTTCTCTCTACCCATACGAGACCCCTTGCGGGGCCGGTTTATTCTTTATTTCTCTCTACCCATAAGAGACCCCTTGCGGGGCGGGTTTATTCTTTATTTCTCTCTACCCATACGAGACCCCTTGCGGGGCCTTCCGTTGAATAAAGCATACTAAGTTCTTAAGTTCATGAGTTCCTAAGTTCCTAAGTTCTCACTTCAGAAAGCGGTCGAACCAATCCTTTACTTCTTTGTACCAGAAGATTGAATTCTGCGGTTGCATGATCCAGTGGTTTTCGTCGGGATAGTAAACCAGGCGGGCAGGGACTCCCTTCCCTTTCAGAACACCATACAGTTCGAGGCCCTGGGTTACAACAACGCGGTAATCCTTTTCACCGTGGATAACAAGCATGGGGGTAATGAAATTCTCCGCGAAGTTGGAGGGACTGTATTTATTCACATTCTCTTTGTTGTACCAGGGTGCTCCGCCGTAGGCGAGTTCACGGAAGTGGGTCATGTCGGAGGCGAACTGCCCGTAGTAATTGTAAACACCCGCGTGTGATACCAACGCTGAGAACTTCCCGGTCTTACCCGCGATGTAGTTAACAAGGCATCCGCCATAGCTTCCCCCTGCGGCACCGATCTTGTTCTCATTGATGAAATCGAATTCATCAGTCAGAAACTCGTTGGCCTTCATGATATCGATGTAGGGCATCTCACCATGGGCACCAACGATCGACTCGGCAAATTTCTCTCCGAATCCTGTGCTCCCGTGAAAATTTACCATCGCGACAACATATCCCATTCCAGCAAAAACCTGAGAATTCCACCTGTAATGGAAATCGTCGCTGAAAGCGCCGTGCGGTCCGCCATGGATAAGATGGATAAGCGGATATTTCTTGTTTTTATCGAAATCGGGAGGAAGTATCAGAAACACCTGAACGGAATCGTTGTTCGCTCCCTTATACCAATGCTCCTCAAACTTACCGAACTTGTACTGCGAGGTCAGATCCTTGTTGAGGTCGACAAGTTCTTTCAGTTGACCTGTTGACTGATCGAAAGCCACGATCCTCTGGGGTGTGGTATTGTTGTTCTGAAGAAAATAGATCATCATGCTGTCTGCTTCTACGCCGCCACTTGTGCCTTCAGCAAACACCTTTTTCAGACCGGCACCATTGGGATCAACGCTGAAAATACCCGTACGGCCCCGGTAGTCAGTTGTGAAGTAGATCCTGGCAGTTGTCGGGTCAAAAGTAAAATCTCCTACCGAGAGATCGATCCCGGCGGTCAGGATGGTATCCTTGCCTGATGAAACCATGTATCTGGCGAGTTTAGCATTCTCGGCCACCATATTGGTATTAACGGTCTTCAGATAATAGATGAACTTTCCGCATGGTGAGAACTGTGGACTTCCGTCACCTCCCGGGTTTTCAGGTGTAATATTAACCATTTTACCCGATCCGTCAACATCCAGCAGGAAAAGATCAAAGTTCAGGTCCTTGAAATAGGGTTTCTGCGTAACATTTACCGCGATAACGATTCTGTCACTGGTTGGGGATATATCGAAAGAGGCACCATTTCCTGCGACATTAAAAATAGCCTCGTTCGCCGGGGTGAGGTCGGTAATCTTTCCTGATTCGACATCAACCGAGTAGAGGTGTGTCACGTATCCATCTGTAAGCCAGCTGTCCCAATAGCGGTAGAAGCGGTCTTCGGTAACTTTCGCGGTAACCTTGTTATCCTTCTTCTGCTTTAAGAGTTTCTTGAGGGTGTCAAGGTCACCTTTAGCCTCAGGAAAAGTGTTCGAAGTGAAGGCTAACTTTTTTCCGTCGGGGAACCACTTCAAAGATGAGGCACCAAGAGGCATTTCTGTAAGTCGGGTGGCCTCTCCCCCATCACGATGCAGAATGTAGATCTGCCCCCTCTCGTCACCTTCCCTTTTCGCCACAAACGCCAACTTTTTACCGTCGGGCGACCATACTGGAGTTGATTCACCCCCTTTTCCCGAAGTGAACTTCCTGTAAGCCCCACTTCCGAGATCAAGCAACCATAGATCGCTCTCCGATTCATTCTTTGAAGCGTCGTATATGGTAACTGAAAAAACGGCCTCTGTTTTTGCGGGGTTTACCGCGAACGCGCCGATTCTTTTCATCTTCCATATCTCATCGGCAGTGAGAATCTTCTTCTCCTGCGGGAATAAAGAAACAGCGAATAGAACCAGTATCGAGAGAGTGGTCGTGATCCTCATGGTACTCCGTTAGTTTAATTTGTCAAGAATGTTTCTTTTGTACTCGTCTCTGAAGACACCCTGTCCGGCGTAGTTCTTGTAAGAGAAGACTTCTTTTCCGATCTCCTTTAAACGCTGATCAGTTGTCGTTATCCTGGCAACGGGATCGGGATGTGTCGAGAGGAATGTCTCTAGTCCGCCACTTGCAGTACTTACCTTCCCGTCATCTCTCAACTTCTCAAAAAAGAATTTCACGCCACCCGGATAATAGCGGGTATCTTTCAGATAGTCGATCGAGAATTTATCACTCTCATCCTCATCCGAACGGCTGTTGGCAAGAAGTGACAGACCGGCAAAAAGATTGGCCGCGATCTCTACATACTTATTCGGGTTGTCACCCAGAACGAGACTGATCAGCATTGCCGTACCATACTGAGTTGTCATTCTCTTGGTGGCGTGCCTTCTTTCAGCGTGAGCGATCTCATGTCCGATCACACCCGCAAGCGCTGCTTCCGTATCGAGATATTTGAGGAGTCCGGTGTAAACATATACCCGTCCACCCGGAAGAGCGAACGCGTTCAGGATATCAGGCCTGTCAATAATTTCGAGCTGGTAAGTATATATTGATCTTTTCTGAACGGACTTTGCAGCCAGAATATGATTGAAAATCCTGTCGTTTATATACTGTTTGATCGAAGGATCACCCCTGAACACGGGATACTCTCTCGGATCAGCTGCAATTTCCGATGCGACATTGGCCCCAAGCGCCACTTCATCCGCATCGGAGAAGATGTTCAGCCCGAGACTCGAACAAGCCGAGATAAAAAATGTGAACGCTATGGAAACAACTACGGCACCGTACCTGTTAAGTTTCATTTGTGTACCTCTATTAAATTTTAGTTTTCTTGTCGTTTTCTTTAATTTCATCCCATATCCTTTTTACCAGGGGTTCGATATTATAGCCGGTTGCGGAGGAGATTATCACCGGTTTGCCCCTGTAACCTTTAACTTTTACTTTCTGAAGTGTCGCGAGTTCTTCATCACTGAACACATCCGCCTTGGAAAGGGCAAGTATCTTCTTTTTCTTCGCAAGCGCAGGACTGAATTTCTTGAGTTCGCCATTCAGCGTGGCGAAGTCGGCGTCATAATTTTCTGAAGTGATGTCGATGAGGAACAGGAGTATCCCCGTTCTCTCGATATGCTTCAGGAATTGTATCCCCAGGCCTTTACCATCGCTTGCACCTTCAATGATACCGGGGATGTCAGCCACGGTGAAAGAGTCGTAATCTCCCACCCTTACAATACCAAGATTTGGCTCAAGAGTGGTAAAAGGATAGTCGGCGATCTTCGGTTTAGCCTCTGAGACCACCGAAATGAAGGTCGATTTACCCGCGTTGGGAAATCCTACGAGCCCCACATCAGCGAGGAGTTTCAGTTCGAGTTCCACACTAAAACTTTGTCCCGGTTTTCCCGGTTCGGCATACCTTGGAGCTCTGTTAACAGGTGTCGCAAAATTTGAATTTCCCTTGCCGCCTTTTCCCCCTTTCGCCATCATGTAGGTTTTACCGGCTGTGTCGACATCAATTATTACCTTGCCCGTTTTGGCGTCGCGAATTATGGTACCCACGGGTACTTTTATTATCAGGTCCTCCC
>RHKR01000317.1 GCA_008363265.1 Chlorobiota bacterium | reverse complement strand
AAATTCATGACCTTAAATATAACCATTCTTAAGGAGTTGTTGCTGCCGTTCCGGTTCGGATTAAGTCCTTATTTTTCTTATTTTTGTAAGTTTTCACGACAATTTTTAATTAATAAAAAAAGTACCTTTTTGGATTTTTCACTTTTCGATCTTCTCGACGACTTTTACTTCCTCCTCGATAAAGAGGGAATGATCCTCAAGGCCAACAGGCGTGTTTACGGCAGGCTTGGCTACGAGCGTGACCTCCTCAATGAGATAGATACGGTTCTCAGCCCTGAGTCGATCCTTCAAATGGAACACTCACTCATACGGTGTAATACCGGAGAAATGAGGGCTGAAATTGAGTGCCGGGTGAAAAATGCCGCCGGAACAGAGATACTTGAATGCTCTGCACTCTTTAATTGTGTTGAGAAAGACAAGGTTCTCCTTCAGATCAAAGACATCACTCAGCAGAAAAAAGACCGTCTTAATCTTACGCGTTTCAAATATATCGCCGATCATACGATGAACGCCCTCCAGATCACTGACCTGACAGGTAAGATGATCTATGTTAATCCTGCTTTTGCTGCAGAAAGCGGTTTCGATCAGGAAGAACTTATTGGGGTGAACCCAAAAGTGTTCGGAAGTGGCAAGCACTCGCAAAAACACTGGGAGAACATGTGGAAAACCATCTCCTCAGGTCTGACCTGGATCGGTGAAGTGGAAAACAAGAGAAAGAACGGTGAGACTTTCTATTCGCAGTTGCAGATAACCCCAATGACCGATAGCGAGGGGAATCTGATCGGATACTTCGGCATCCACCGTGATCTTGCCGACAAACGGAACCTTGAAAAACAGTTGATACACACTCAGAAAATGGAGTCGATAGGCACCCTTGCCGCCGGTGTGGCACATGAAGTGGGTAATCCTCTCGCTTCCATATCCGCCCTTGCGCAGATAATTCAACGATCCACTGAAGACGAGTTTATTAAAGAGAAACTCGAACTCATCAAGAAGCAGATCACCCGCATCTCGAAGATCATCAGGGATCTTGTCGACTTCTCACGTCCGAGCAACTATGAACTTAAATCCACCGATATCGGGCTCGCACTCAAGGAAGCGATCGAAATCGTGATGGTGGGCAAGAAGGCCAAAGACATAGCCTTCAAATACAACCATATGGAAGGATATGTGATACCGCTCGTTTCCGACCAGATCCAGCAGGTTTTTGTGAACATGCTGATAAACTCTGTTGACGCGATTCTCGAGATGAAAGAAAAATATGCGGACCACCGGGGCGAAATTTCAGCCGAAACCTATGTGGAAGGTAGTTACCTGATCGTTGAACTGTCCGATAATGGAGTGGGAATACCGCAGGACAAGCACGCCAAAATTTTTGAGCCTTTTTACACTACCAAGGCAGTCGGTAAAGGGACAGGCCTCGGCCTCTGGGTATCCTATGGCATTGTAAAAAGTTTTCAAGGGGATATCAAGATCGACAGTAAACCGGGAAGAGGAACAACTTTCAAAATATCACTTCCTCTTAATCCCATATATTAAGGAAACGCGGAGCATAAATGTCTAAAAAAATTCTCGTTGTTGATGACGAAGATATAATAAGAGAGTCGATCTCATTTATTCTTCAGAAGGAAGGATATACTGTCGATGTAGCAGAAAACGGGGCTATCGCGTACCAAAAAGTTCAGGACGAACAATACGATCTTGTTATTTCTGATATTGAAATGCCCGAGATGAAGGGCATCGAACTGCTTGAAAAAATAGTAAAACTTGATCTTCGAACCTCGGTTATAATGATCACTGCCTACGGCTCACTCGAAACAGCCATCAGGGCACTGAGGGCCGGTGCCGGCGACTACCTCCTGAAACCACTCGATTTTGATGAACTGACCGTAAAGGTCTCGCGGGTTTTCCAGATGAAAGAGCTCATCACAGAGAACCAGGTCTTGAAGCAGGAACTTCACAGACAATACGATTTCTCGAAGATCATCGGCAAAAGCAAGAAGATGGAGAATATCTTCAGGATGATACGGGCAGTTTCCGAAACTGAATCAACGGTTCTTATCACAGGCAACAGTGGTACAGGCAAGGAATTGGTGGCGAAAGCGATCCACTTCAACAGCAAAAGAAAACACAAGCCTTTTATTGCCGTGAACTGCGGTGCCATTTCCGAAACTTTGATCGAGAGTGAGCTTTTTGGACATAAAAAGGGTTCATTCACAGGGGCCACCTACGACAAGGAAGGCTTTATCAAGGCGGCGGATGAAGGGACCCTCTTTCTTGATGAAGTAAGCGAAATGCCGCTTAACCTTCAGGTGAAACTTCTGCGAGTGCTCCAGGAGAAGGAATTCATCCCCGTGGGACACACTTCCCCGGTTAAGATCAATGTTAGATTCATCGCTTCGACCAACCGTAACCTGCTCGAAGAGATCGATAAAAGCAAGTTCCGCGAAGATCTCTATTACCGTCTGAATGTGATTGAGATTCGACTCCCCTCCCTCAGCGAAAGAAAAGATGACATCCCACTTCTCGCGGAACATTTTCTTAATATATACCGCCAACAGATGAACAAAAGCATCAGGGGGTTCGACCACTCGGCGATCAGGGCCCTGATGAATCATGAATGGAGAGGTGAAGTGAGAGAACTTGAAAATGTGATCGAAAGAGCAGTGATTTTCGCTGAAACAGATTATATTTCGGTTAACGATCTTCCCGATATGATAAAAGCACAGCGGGAGTTTACGTCATCCGCCCCCTTTGGTTCACTCGATGATTTCATGAGGAAGGTCGAGCGGGACATCATCGTCAGGGTGCTTGAAGAGCACGAATACGACAAAGACAAGGTCGCGAAAGCTCTAAATCTCGGTCTTTCAACTTTATACCGAAAAATTAAAGAATTGGATATTGAAGTCTGAGAAACTTTTTGTAATTTAAATCAAACTTTGTTTAGTAATTTTTAATTAATTTTGTCCATCACTAATTCTTCAGGCATTGATGTTGATCAGGCTATGGGGTGTGCGCGGTTCGATCCCGACACCTCCGACCACAGCACAGTACCGTGAAAAGCTTCGGCACGTTCTCAAGCTGGCAAGCGGTAAAACATTTGACTCGGACTCCGAAGCGGATTCTTTCGTGGAGGGTCTCGACGATTCCTTAAGGTGCCTGCTTGGTGGCAATACCACATGCATCGAGGTAGTGGCAGGTGAAACAAGGCTTATTTTTGACATGGGTTCAGGGATCCGGGAGCTGGGTAATTACCTGCTTCAGTCGCACGATCCCCTGAACGAGATGCATGTTTTCATAAGTCACACTCACTGGGATCATATACAGGGCTGGCCCTTCTTCAAACCAGGTTACATGCCCAAATACAAGATCAATTTCTACAGTCCGCACGGTAACTTCGAGCAGCGCTTAAGCGAGCAGCAGGAGTTCAAGTTTTTTCCCGTGTCCCTCAATTTCATGGCATCTCAGAAGGAATTTAAAAGTTTTCCTCCCGAGACTTCGATTGAAATCAACGGGATAAAAATTTCGAATATCGAGCTGCACCACCCGGGTAAATCATACGGTTACAGGGTTGAACACGAAGGTAAAGTGTTCGTTTTCGCCACTGACTCGGAATACAACAACTTTACAACCCAGAAATTCCAGAAATTCATCAATTTCTTCCAGGACGCGGATACGCTGATATTCGATGCCCAATATTCGTTCGATCAGGAAATGCAACGGGTCGACTGGGGACATTCGTCCGCTTTCGTTGGTATCGATCTCGCCACACAGGCCAGTGTAAAAAAGCTCATCCTATTCCACCATGAACCTGATAACGACGATTTTCAGATCATGAGCCTGTTCGACCTCTCCTTACGCTATATGAACGACAATTATCCGGGGAGTACGCTGCAGGTCTATCTTGCCCGGGAAGGCATGACCTTCAATCTTTAGCTGATGACACTTTAAAACAGCAAAGCCTCCTTCACGGGAGGCTTTCTGCTTTTAAACAAGGATTAGATCAATAATTTATCCTGATGATCGGTGAGAAGACAACATAAGTATCCCCTCTGTATCCGGGTAAA
>RHKR01000316.1 GCA_008363265.1 Chlorobiota bacterium | reverse complement strand
ATAATTTCTACACACGGTCACACCGGAGTTGAACAGATTCTTTTCGGAAGTACCGCAGATAAAGTTGTCAGAAAGGCTCCCTGCCCGGTTCTCACACTCAGAGAACCGATAAAAGGTTTCGATTTCCGTGAAAATCTGACTAAATGATCGTTGCCGGTTTCAGGTTTTTCTGTTAACCACAAAGTCAACAAGAAGTAATAGGGACGACTTGTATTCGGAATCAGGAAATATCTTAAGCGTGTCTTTTGCTTCTCCTGCCAGTGCAACAGCCTTGTCCTGAGCTTTTTTCAAACCGTTATAACGCACAACAAAGTCGATGATCGAGGAGACATTATCTTTCTGTTTGATCTGTTTTATCTGCTTGATGATCTTCCTGGCCTCATCTTTACCGGCGGCGTCCATAGCGTAGATAAGAGGCAGCGTTATTTTTTTCTCCCGGATATCACCACCGATCGGTTTTCCGAATACTTTGGTTGTACCTTCATAGTCAAGAATGTCGTCTTTTATCTGAAAAGCAATACCAAGGAGACTTCCGAATTTTCTGGCAGCCTCCCTTTGCACCGTGTCATCTGAAGCACTCATAGCACCGACATAACAACATGTTTCGATCAGTGAAGCTGTTTTGTCTGAGATCACCTTGAAATAGGTGGTTTCGTCAATATCAAGTTTTCTCGATTTTTCAAGTTGCAGCAACTCCCCTTCCGACATTCTCTTCACGGTTTCAGTGATGGTTTCAAGAAAATCGAAATCTTTTGATTGCACGGATAGCATCAAACCGCGGGCGAGGAGGTAGTCACCGATCAGAACCGAGGCTTTGTTTTTCCAGATTGCATTGATCGAAGGGAAGCCTCTTCTTTTATCGGCCTGATCAACAACATCATCATGAACAAGAGTGGCAGTGTGGAGGAGTTCAACCATGGTCGCTCCCCTGAACGTCCTCTCATTGTATCCTCCGCATAGTCCTGCGGTTAAAAGAACAAGCGTGGGCCTGATCTTCTTCCCTTTTTGCTTCAGAATAAATGAGGTTGCAACATCCAGGAGCCGGACATGTGACTTCATCGAGCCCTTGAAGTGGCGGTTGAATTCACTCAACCCGTCTTTAACCGGTGCTAAAACCTTGTCCATAACGGGGATGTTTATTTTTTCTTTACTGCCCATTTCGAGATCAAAATACTGGATTCATATAAAAAAAAGAGCGGGAGCGAGAGCACCAGCATTGAAAAAGGATCGGTACCAGGCGAGACAAATGCTGCCAGGATCATGAGTATAATTATCGCGTGACGACGGTATTTCGTCATGAATTCCGGAGTGAGCAAACCGATCCGTGTGAGCAGATACGAGAGTACCGGCAGTTCAAAAATAAGTGAAGTTCCGATCAGTATGCTGAATATCAGCGACATGTACTCATCGAGTGAGAACATATTAAGAACCTCGGCACTCCCGAAACTGGCTGCGAAACTGAGAGTCATCGGAATCATCACGAAATACCCGAACGATGTACCCGCTAAAAAACAGAAAGAGGAAAAAAACGCTGCCCAAAGCAGTGCCTTCTTCTCATGCCTGTGAAGCGCGGGCGCGATGAACTGCCATAAGTGATAAAAGCTGTATGGAACAGTTACTATTAGGGCAACAATAAAACTTACTTCAAAGTTTAACATCAGCTGTCCGAATGGCCGGATATTCTGAAGTTTCACTTTTGAGAGTTCAGCAGGATGAAGCAGAATGGTATTTATTATATCCTGCGCGAAAGCGATTGATATAAACCATATAGGGATCACACCGATGAGTATCTTTAGAAGTCTGCCCCTGAGTTCATCCAAATGATCCCAGAAAGACATCTCCGGTTCCTGGCCGCCGACCTCCTGATTGTCCCCGGAATTCAGATTGCCTGACTCTTCAGCGATCATTTACCTTCCGGCAAACAGCGGGAAACCCGAGCAGAGCTCTTTCACTTCGAGTCTAACTTTCTCAAGTACATCCTCGTTCTCAGAGTTCAGCACAGCGGTGTCGATCAGCGATGCTATCCTGATCATTTCTTCTTCTTTCATTCCGCGGGTGGTTGAAGCGGGTGTTCCGATCCTGATCCCACTGGTCACGAAAGGGCTCCTCTGATCGAAAGGCACCATGTTCTTGTTAACGGTTATTCCGGCCTTGCCAAGAGCAATTTCTGCAGCTTTACCGCTGATGTTCTTGTTTGTAAGATCGACGAGCATAAGATGATTATCGGTACCATTGGAAATAATGTGATATTCCCTCTTGATAAGTTCATCAGCCAGTTTCCGCGCGTTGGTTCTCACCTGTAGTACATAATCTTTGAAAGAATCCTGCAGAGCCTCACCGAAAGCCACCCCTTTGGCCATGATTATGTGCATCAATGGACCACCCTGGATACCGGGCATTATCGTACTGTCGATCAACTCCGACATCATTTTGGGTCTGCCTGTCTTCGGTACGGTAATACCGAAGGGATTCTCAAAATCCTTGCCCATCAGGATAACTCCGCCTCTTGGGCCCCTAAGGGTTTTATGGGTGGTCGATGTTACGAAGTGACAGTAGTCAAGCGGATTGTTCAAAAGACCCTTTGAGATGAGTCCTGCCGGATGAGCCATGTCACAAAGGAGGAATGCGCCAACTGAGTCGGCTATCTCTCTGAATCGCTTATAATCCCAGTCACGCGAATAAGCACTGCCACCGGCTATTATCAACTTGGGCTGTTCTGCCTTTGCGATGGCTTCGATGGAATCATAATTCAGCAGACCCGTCTCCCGGTCAAGTTCATACGCAAGCGCATGATAAATTTTACCTGAGAAATTCACCGGGGAACCATGTGTAAGATGTCCGCCATGGGCCAGGCTGAGTCCGAGGATTTTATCGCCCGGTTTCAGAATGGTCATGAAAACTCCCATGTTGGCCTGTGAACCGCTGTGGGGTTGAACATTGACATATTCCGCTCCGAAAAGTTTTTTCAGTCTTTCGCGGGCTATATCTTCGGCCATGTCAACATACTCACATCCGCCATAATATCTCTTTCCGGGGTATCCCTCGGCATATTTATTGGTCAATACTGAACCTGCAGCAGCCAGAACCGCCGGACTTACAATATTTTCAGACGCGATCAGTTCCAGTTTCTCAGTCTGCCGCTTTGTTTCAAGATTTAAGACTTCAAATATTTCAGGATCGTTTTTCAAGTGCTCGTACATCGTAGTTGATCTCCGTTTATTGTACCTTTAACAATTCATCAATCCAAATATAACAACTTCCTTTGATCTTTATCTGATCACCGGGGTTGAAACCGTTGGTTTTAAATTCTTCAGGATCCGGTAGATACTTTTCTACCTCATTGATCCTCTCCTGCACACCCTGAAGCGCCGGCTCATATCCCGACGCATTCAGATATTTCTCATATGCCATCTGGTAAACACATTTGGAGTAAAAATCGAGTGTTCCGCATGATCTCGCAGAGTTCTCATACACCAATCCCTCATAGTAGAGGGCTTTTCCCCACCCCTTCGACACTTCGGATGCTAGTTTGAAATACTTTACAGCCGCGCCATAGTTGTCCTTCTTCTCGAAAAGAACCGCGGCATTGAAATAGTATTCCCGGACAGTAGGATCGAGTTTTATTAACCGGAGATAACCTTCAAGCGATTTTTCATCGTTGCCTGACTTTTCGGAGGCGTAGGTAAGAGCTTTCCAATACTTGAGAATATCAGGAAATTCTGATACCAGACGCTGAAGATAGATAAGTGCATCTTTAAAGCTTTCTTTTTCGATCATTATTGAGGCAATGGCCCAATTATTGGATGCACTCCCGGGTTTAAGTTCGTGAAGTTTAAGCCGGAGTTTCAGAAGGTCATCAGGGCCTTCGGTAAGGCTGGCAATTGCTTCACCCCATTTTGGCTCTTCGGGATATTTTTCAAGAAGCCAGGTCATTATATCGAGAACTGAAAGAATTGTCGCCGTATCCCGGAGGTCTGCCTCTGATGCTTTGGATGAAATCCTCTTCAGAACCGCCTCATCCGGCTGAGCGGATGCCTCGATCACAATCTGGTAAATGGGGTAAACGACGGAGAAAT
>RHKR01000315.1 GCA_008363265.1 Chlorobiota bacterium | reverse complement strand
AAACAATCATTTAAGTTTATAAAAAGCAGAGTTAAAATATGGCAAAAAGCGAAATGAAACAAACTCCCAATCTCGCGCGCATGATCCGTGCGCCGTTCCTTTCATCGATACTGGCCCCCCTCATAACCGGCACGATAGCCGCGGTTATTGTGAATAACGGAGCGTTCTCGCTGCCCGGGTTCTTTTTTGTGCTGGTGATGGGGATCGGTTTGCACGCGGCAACGAATGTTTACAACGATA
The DNA here is from genome assembly GCA_008363265.1 of Chlorobiota bacterium. GTDB lineage: Bacteria > Bacteroidota > Ignavibacteria > Ignavibacteriales > Ignavibacteriaceae > UTCHB3. The sequence continues at coordinate 3,876 of RHKR01000315.1, read as the reverse complement.
TTTACGACACTATACAGGGGACCGACAAATTGAACGCTCACCGGAACGAGTTCAGCGGGGGAAGCGGAATTCTGGTTGATTTCCCCGAACTGATGCCGAAAATGTACAATATTGCACGGGTTTCGCTGGTTATCGCGCTCATTGGGGCGGTTGGGATATCATTCTTCATTGATCAGAAGCTCTACCCCTGGCTGGCGGGGCTTTATCTTCTTTCAGCTTTTTTTGCGAAATTCTACACTGCAGCACCTGTAAAGCTTGCTTACCGTGGGATGGGTGAAGTGTCGGTCTGGTTCGCTTTCGGACCGATGGCGATACTGGTGGCTGCTGTCAGTCAAAATGTCCTTTTTGAGCCCCTTATTCTGATGATGATGCCCATTAGCGGCCTCAGCACCCTTTCGATCCTCTGGATGGGTCAGATGATCGACCTTGAGGCCGACAAGGCGACGGGAAAACACGGGATGGTCTCCCGTATCGGTACTCAGGCATCCGTGGCACCTTATATTTTCATCCAGTTCCTGCTCATCGCGAATGTTGCGGCCATACCTTTTGTTGTGCCTGATGCAGGATTCTTCTTCCTGGTGGCACTCATACCGTATCTGCTGACCCTTCCCGGGATAATCAGAATAGTGTCCAGGCATCACTCCGAACCCGACAAACTGAAGCCCGGCGCCAAGCTAAATGTGATGCTTCACCTGCAGTTCTCTTTGCTTTTACCGCTGGGGTTGGGAATAACTTTGCTGTTATAAGCAGGAGTCAAGTATTAGGTATTAGGTATTAGGTATTAGGTATTAGGTATTAGGTATTAGTCCGCCGAGGCGGATTAGGTGTTATTCCTATACACTCTACACTCTACACTCCACACTCTACACTCCACACTCCACACTATACACTCCACACTCCACACTATACACTCTACACTCCACACTTCAAGTGATTATGCCCGGCTCTTTGATGTTTTGAGTTTTTTTTGCATATTGTAGAAGTTTAAATTAATTAAGCAACAAACCTCAAACCTGAATGCAAAGGACCGCGCCATGATCAGACGGGATATGTTCCGGTTATTCCACTTATTCGTTTTTATTTTGCTGATTGGTTGCGTGGGTTACGCTCAGGACCAACCTGAAGTACGGGATGATTCCACAGCAACAGATTTTCTCGCCCAGCTCGACTCGACACGCATTGCCGACTCCCTTTATAAAGTTCAACTCGAACAGGAACTCCTGAATCTTAAAACGACCGACAATCTGAAAAAACAGGAACTTCTTGAGGAGCTGAATACTCTGAAAGCCGCCGAAGACAAGAAACAGGAGATACTTAAGCGACAGATCGACTCGTTGAAGCAGGTGAACAAAGGGTTTGCCGTGGCTCCTTTCGGCGATACAATTTTTACAGTATATGTTAAATTTGGATCTCTTAGCGCGGAAGACAGGGCAAAGTTAAATATTGAAAGGATCAGGAACCTGGCCGACGACTATTTTTTTGAGCAGGATTCATTAAAAATTGGCGCCGGAGAAACTCACGTGGAAATTCTTTACGGTGAGACGGTGATTTTGAGTATCTCTGACAGGGACGCGCTTTGGATGGGGATGAGCAGAAGGGAACTGGCGGCTTTGTACAGGCAGAGGATCATCGATTCGGTGCTTGCCCACAAGGATGCCACGAGTTTTAAGACTCTTGCCGTAAAATCCGCTCTTGCGCTCGCGGTGCTTTTCGCTTTGTTCCTCATTGTGCGTTACCTGAACAAAGGATACAGGTGGTACAAGTTGTGGATCATGCGCCGCCGTAGCAGGTGGTTCAAAGGGATAAGTTTCAGAGACTATGAATTCCTGTCTCCCCGTAAGCAGCTCGACTATTTTCTCTTTTTCTCGAATATCGCCCGTCTGTTTCTGATCGTGATCGTGATCTACCTCTCACTGCCGCTTGTTTTTTCGATCTTCCCATGGACTGAGAGCATAGCAGGGGATCTTATAGGATTCATCCTCGATCCCGTGAATAAAATGGTGGGAGCCATAATCGGTTATCTGCCCAATTTCTTCACAATTGTGGTTATTGCTGTAACATTCCATTATATACTTAAGGGTATCAGCTATCTCTCAACGGAGATTGAAACAGAGAACCTGAAGATACCCGGTTTCTATCCTGATTGGGCAAAACCCACCTACAATATCGTGCGGGTTCTTGTTATAGCTTTTGCCGTGATAGTGGTATTCCCGTATCTGCCGGGCTCTGATTCACCCGTGTTTCAGGGTGTGTCGGTCTTCCTCGGCTTCCTGTTCACCTTGTCATCGGCAGGATCGTTATCCAACATCATTGCCGGTACTGTACTCACTTACATGCGGGCATTTCAGCTGGGTGACAGGGTGAAAATAGGGGACACGATCGGTGATATTGTTGAGAAAACTTTGCTGGTAACAAGGGTGAGAACCAGGTACAACGAGATAATCACGATACCCAATTCGACGATAATGAACTCGAACACGGTGAATTATTCCGCTGAAGCCAGAACGAACGGATTGATCTTAAAGACAGTTGTTACAATAGGTTACGATGTCCCATGGAAAGTAACGCATGACCTTCTTATTCAGGCTGCCGGCCGCACTGACCGGATATTAAAAGAGCCGAAGCCGTTTGTTCTTCAGTTAAGTCTTGATGATTTTTATCCAAGTTACGAGCTCAACTGCTTCACCCGGGAGGCAAACGCTCAGGCGGGGATATACTCTGAGCTGCATCAGAACATTCAGGATTGCTTCAACGAAGCGGGGGTTGAGATAATGTCACCCCACTACAGGGCGCACAGGGACGGGAACACGGTTACAATTCCGGCGAGTTATCTGCCCTCTGATTATGAGCATCCCGTTCATACGGTGAGGATTGAGAAAAAGAAGGATGATCCGCCGCCGCGGAATGAAATGTGAATTCAGGACGCAGATACATACAGATTTAACTGATTCTCGCAGAGTGTATCATCTGATCTCTCCGCGTTTATCTGCCGAATCCGCGTGAATCTGCGTGCTGAATTTGTTTATCTCAACAGTTTTTTGATGAAGGGTTCCATTTTTTCAGGTTTGGTGACGGGGGCGAAGCGTTTTACCGGTTTGCCATCGGGGGAGATGACGAACTTGGTGAAGTTCCATTTGATCGCTTCCGAGCCCAGCAGTCCGGGCTTGGCCGACGTCAGGTGCCTGTACAGCGGATGCGCGTCGTCGCCGTTGACGTCGATCTTGGCGAAGAGCGGGAAGGTGACGCCGTAGTTCATCTCGCAGAACTCGGCGATCTCGGTTTCCGGACCCGGCTCCTGCGCGCCGAACTGGTTGCACGGGAAACCCAGCACGGCGAAGCCGCGCTTGGCGAACCGCTGGTGCAGCGTCTCGAGTCCCTTGTACTGCGGCGTGAAGCCGCAATGGCTCGCGGTGTTGACGATCAGCAGCACCTTGCCCTTGAAGTCGGCCAGCTTCTTCGACTTGCCGTCGATGGTCTTGGCCGAGAAATCGTAGACGGTCGGCATTCGAGTCGGGGGGCGGTAGTAGGGAGTCGGCAGCTCAGGCGGCGAGCCTTGCGTTCAGCACGATACGCGCTCCTGCGAGCGCTCTCGATACGGGGCAGCCCTGCTTCGCCGCCTCCGCGTGCTGCTGGAAGTCCGCGGCCGCCAGCCCCGGCACTTCGGCTTCGGTCGTCAGCTCGATCAGGTCGATCGCGGGTCCGTCGCCGAGATGGACCGCGGCTGTCGTGTGGATTCGCTTCGGCGTGAAGCCCGCCTTCGTCAGCAGCGCCGACAGGAACATCGAATAGCAGCCCGCGTGGGCGGCGCCGATCAGTTCCTCCGGATTGGTGCCCGGCCCGGACTCGAAGCGCGACGCGAAGGTGAACGGCCCTTGG
>RHKR01000314.1 GCA_008363265.1 Chlorobiota bacterium | reverse complement strand
GTGGCCACTGAAACATTGAGCGACTGTATCTGCCCCAGCATCGGAATTGTCAGGATGAAATCGCATTTCTCCTTAACAAGACGGCGGATACCCTTCTCTTCATTTCCGGAGACGATCAGAAGCGGTGAAGTGTAGTCGATCTTCGGTTTCCCGGGTTTATCCTCGAGAGCAAGGCCAACCGACCAGAATCCCGCCTTCTGACAATCCTCGATCGCGGAAACAAGATTGTTCACTTCAGCGATCATCATATAAGCCGCCGCGCCTGCGGATGTTTTGAAAGCTGTAATATTAAGGGGCGCGCTTGAATGCTTTGTAACGATGATACCGTCGACGCCCGCGCATTCGGCTGAGCGGATTATCGCTCCGAGATTGTGTGGGTCCTGAACAGAGTCGAGGGCGAGGAGGAGTTTATTCCTCTTGAGTGAATGAATGACGATCTCTTCGAGGGAGACTGTGCGGAATGCCCGGATCTTGGCCGCCACCCCCTGTGAGGTTTCGGCACCGCGGGTGAGATCGGCGAATTTACGGTTGTCAATTTCAGAGACAGGTATCTTGCGTTTTAAGGCGAGTTCCGAAATCTCTTTGAGGAGTTCGCCCTTAATGCCACGCTGGAAGAAGACTATGTCAACTTTTCCGCCTGCCTTGAGGGCTTCGAGCACCGGCTTGCGGCCGGCAATTACGATCGACTCGCTCAATTCTTCTTTTTCTTCTTTGGCGCTTCTTCCTCTTTCTTTGGCTTCAGCGCTTCAGGGACAACGAACCGGGGCTTGTCGGGATTTTGGAATGTGTAGTAGTAGACTCCCCACACTCCCGCGAAAAAGAGACCAAGTGCAACCAGTTGCGCCTCACTGAGACCGAGGAAGAGCCTTGGGTTCAGTCTGATAAACTCGATGAGGAATCTCTCAAGCCCGGCACCAATAAGGTAGATCGAGAAGAGTCTCCCGACCGGCCAGTCTTTTGTTCTCAACTTGTAAAGTATACCGGTTAAGACAACCATCATCAGAAATTCATAAATCGGAGTAGGATGCAGAGGAGTGTTATCCGGGACGAGACCACCAGGATACGCTTTTGCCACTTCTGATCCGAGGAACATGAGTGATGGTTTGACAATGCCGTTCTCGTAATTCGTACCCCATGGCAGGTCGGTGGGGAGGCCGTAATCACCGTCTCCGGCGAGGTGGCAGCCGATCCTTCCGATGCCGTAGGCAAGCGCGAGGGCGGGAGCCACGGAATCAGCTACGAAAAGGAATGGTATCTTCTTCTGCCGGAGCCTGATGTAATTGGCAAGCATCGCGAGTAAAAGTCCGCCGTGGAAGGTCAGACCGCCGGGAGAGAACAGGGCACCAACAGGGTCGTTCCTGAACTCAGCAGGATTCGCGAAAAGGTGGAAGAGCTTGCTGCCGAGGACACCGAAAACTATCGCCAACAGCGTCACTTCGGTGGCCAATGCCGAATCGACTCCCCTTCTTTCGAACTCTTTGGAGAGCATCCAGCTTGCCACTATGAACGATATACCGAGCATCAACCCGTAACTGTGTACAGTAAAAGGCCCGATCGAAACTATTTCAGGATACATCTTTTAGATCACCTCTTCGAAAGTATTCAGTTCAGGAGCAAGCCTGAACGTGCAAAAAAGACGGTTGTTTTTCTTGTCAGGCATCGACTCGTCAACCACCAGCATCTCCTTCTTGTAGATGTTGAAGTCAACTGTGAATGAATTGATGCTTCCGTCCTGCTTGATCACGTTAAATGAATGCTTGCCGTAGAGATCCTCAAAGTAGAGGTCGACCCGCGCGGGACCCGGCTGCACATAATAAGACTGCCGCGTGTTCAGACCAAGAAGGCTCACATCTATCACATCCTTGACCTTCCGTACATCCACTGAAATTTCATAGTTAAGGTAAACGAACTCCTTGACCGTTGTAATCGTCAGCACATAGAACTGTCGCTTCTGTACCTTGTCATAGTGATAATAAACCATCGCCCTGTACTCAACCACATCCTCGGTCTTTACCGGTGTTGTGCTCTTCATCTTGTCGATGGTTTTTTTCCGTGTCTTGGGTATCTTCGGGACACCCTCTTGTCGTCTGAGTGGCATTAATTCGGGGCCTTACAGGTTATCGTAATAAGTTTCTTCCTCTGCCTTGAAGATGTCCATGATCTCGGCAGCGGTTTTTGCTTCCATCAGGTTGCGGCGGAACTCATCTTTCGTCATCATCCTCGATATCCTGCTTAGCAGTTTGATGTGGAGGCTAACGAGATTTTCCTTCCCGACCAGCAGGAAAACGAGGTGCACGGGCTGACCGTCGTGCGAGTTATACTCTATCGGTTCAGTGCTTTTACCAAACGCGCAGAGTATCTCAGTAATGGCATCGGTCTTTCCATGAGGCAGGGCGAAATTTTTGCCGATACCTGTCGAGATTATCTTTTCCCTCTCAAAGATCGAAGTCCTCACTTTTTCGAGATCGTTCACGCGCGGATCGTCTTCGAAAAGATCGACCATCTCGTTGATCACTTCTTCTTTTGTGTTGCCGGCAAGTTGCGGAATAATAAGTTCCGTCTTCAGCAGATCAGAAAGTTTCATTGTTTTTCCGGATCATTTATTGGTTGAGAATAACTTTATTTAGTGTCTCCGCGGCTTAAGGCATCATCAAAACGTCGTTGATGTGCCTGAGGGCCTCGTCGATCTCCTCTTTCTTTATCACAAGCGGAGGAGCGAATCTGATAACGTGCGTATGTGTCTCTTTGCAGAGGATGCCGCGTTCAGCGAGAGCCTCACAGAACCTTCTTGCACCGCCTGAAGCTTCGTGGAGTTCAACTCCGATGAAGAGTCCCTTGCCCCTGATCTCTTTTACATGAACCGAAGGAATTGCAGAGAGCTGCGCCCTGAAATAGTTGCCGAGCTCGAATGAGTTCTCGACAAGCTTTTCTTCAACGAGCACCTTAAGGCTTTCCCTGGCAACGGCTGCTCCGAGGGGGTTACCGCCGAAAGTGGAACCGTGATCACCCGGGTTGAAAACTCCCAGCACTTCCCTGTCGGAAAGAACAGCGGAAACAGGGTAACATCCGCCCGAAAGGGCTTTTCCGATTATCACAACATCAGGTCTGATATCATCGTATTCAAAAGCGAACAGCTTACCGGAGCGGCCGAGACCCGACTGGATCTCATCGGCTATAAATAGCACATTGTGTGCCTTGCAAAGGTCGTAAGCGGCTTTAAGATATCCGTCAGGCGGAATTATGATGCCTGCTTCACCCTGGATCGGCTCGATAAGAAACGCGATAGTGTCATCATTGATCGCTGCTTTGAGCGATTCGAGGTCGCCATATTCCACATTCTGGAATCCCGGGGTGAACGGACCGAATCCGTCTTTGTACTGTTCTTCAGTAGAGAAACTTACAATTGATATGGTTCTTCCTGAAAAGTTGTTGGTACATGTCAGGATCGTACCCCTGTCTTCAGCTATCCCTTTTACCTTGTGACCCCACTTCCTCGCGGCTTTAAGAGCGGTTTCAACCGCCTCTGCGCCCGAGTTCATAGGAAGCATCATCTGATAACCGGTCAGTTCGCAAAGTTCTTTAGCGAGAAGCGGCAACTGATTGTTCCTGAAAGCCCTTGAAGTAAGAGTAACCTTCTCAGCCTGAGCTTTAAGAACATTAACAATTCTTGGGTGGCAATGTCCCTGGTTAACTGCTGAGTACGCGGCCAGACAGTCAAGATACTTCTTACCATCGACATCCCACATGTAAACACCTTCAGCATGGTCGATCACCACATCCAATGGATGATAATTATGCGCGCCATACTGTTCTTCTATTGCAATATAATCTCTCGAGTTCATTTTAAGCCTTTTTCAATAATTTAAAAATCTCCGTCCTTAAATTTACTGAAAAGGTTTGATATTAGTGGTTAGTGGTCAGAGGTTAGTGGTTAGTCATGCGTTAATCGCTTTACGAAGAAATTCATAACCAGGAAAAACTAACCGTTAACCACTAACCTCTAACCACTCTCTGAAAGGTCATCCCTCTTCGTTCTGTCCCACAGGGGGAGTTTGTTGAGGTGGGCGGCTTTGCCGAGTAGGTGAGAAGCAACAGGCGCGGTGATCATAAGGAAAAT
>RHKR01000313.1 GCA_008363265.1 Chlorobiota bacterium | reverse complement strand
GTTATCTCAAGCGGATCTTTACCCGGGATCAGTGACAGACCCAGTTTACGGTTCAGCACAAGGAGTAACGGCGATGATGAGGGCTCCGCGCGGTATTGATTCTTCATTATCGCTACGCCTTCAGCCGTACCGACCCATAGAACGCCGTCATCATCGATCGTGATGGTTCGTGTTCCGATCGTTTTGCTCGGTAAACCTGAGACCACGTCATAGTGTGAGATTCCCTGACCATCGTAACCATAAAGGCCGTTCTCGGTACCGATCCAAACGTTGTCGTTGCGGTCATCGACCGAAAGGGACCTTGCGTTTACCATTGAAAGTGAGTTCTCGAGCAGTTCAGCCCTCTGACCTTTGATCACAAAGACACCAACGCTTGTGGCCAGGACGGGGATCCCTTCACGTGTAAAATCCATGTCGTTCACGGTGACCAGCCGGCCTTTCGGCAGGTTCGACGCCGGAATAAATGTTGTAAACTTACCAGACGCGTGAGTGAACTTCAGCAGTTCGATCCCGCTTGAAGTACCGCCAACAAACAGTTCACCCTTGTTGTTCATGAAGATCGTTGAGAAGGATTCTATCCCGGAGAAACTGACGTCATACCTGATTATAGTGCCATCGGATCTAAAGTTAAGTATCTCCTTGGCAGCTTCCTCGATCATCCAAAGATCGTCTGAATTACCGTAGGAAATGTATTTTATGAATTTTCCTTTTAGATCAGGTGTGGATCTTGTTGTTATCCCGTTATCGCTGACATGAACGAGTTCACCGTCAGAGAGTGATGCCAGGATGCCGTCGCGAAATCTCGCGATGGTCAGGATCACATTATCCGGGGACTGCATTATGACCTCATGCCTGTATCCCTTTTCGGTCGGTATCACCTTGTAGAGAGTGTTGCCGTCGGAAACATAAGTGAGGTCATCCTTAATTGTTACAATGTCCTGCACATAGTGTTTGATGACTTCAGGCAACACTTCCTGGAAATGTCTCCGGGTGAGCAGAATAATTCCGCTCTCGGAACTAAGCCACAACTCGGAATTCCTGCCGCGGAGGATATCATTGAACTTGATCCTGCCGGGTTCAGTGTACAAAGTTGCCGCGGGATCGTTATTGCCGTATCTGAATGAGAAGAGTCCGTTATCCCACGTGGTGGCAAAGACGAGTTCATCACTCTTCTCGAAGGCAGAGACACTCAGGTCCTTAACGAGGTGTTTTGTGTCGGAGACGGTTGGTTTTCCGTCTTTTCCGACTCCGAGAGTGATCGAGTAAACACCCCTGTTGTTGCCGGTGAGAAACCTGCCGTTGCCAAGATACTTGACCGCGGTAATGTTCTTCTGGTTGATCAGGAGTGCGAATTTCTCGAGTTGATCGCTCTTCGTGTCATACCGGTACAAGCCCCCGTTGTGGGAAACCACGATCAGTTCACCATTATCGAGTTCAAAGAAATGATGTGCCCTCAGGAAATTGAAAGAGTTTTCCTCCTTTGGTAGGAAGAACCGCTTGAGGTTGCCGTTCCTGAATCGGACGATCGAACCCTGTTCGCTAAGGAATATTGTGCCGTCAGCGGCTTCAAAAACACTCTTGGGAAACCATACCTTTTTATCAGTAAGCTGGCGGGTTCCCGGGATCAGGGTTTTAATTGTGGCAGTATCAAGTGAAGGAATTATCTCGAACAGTCCGAGATCGGCTGCAAGAAGGAGGTTACCGTTCCTTCTCTTGATCAGCGATTTACCGAATGCGATCCCGGAAGGTGAAGTGTATGAGGTGAATGAATAGCCATCACTTCTGCTTAAACCGACATCCGTGGCTACCCAGATGAAACCAAGGTCATCCTGACACAAAGCTTTAGTGAGCTCAATATTAAGGCCCTCTTTTATCCCGAATCTGTGAACCTCGAATTGCTGAGGCCAGATGTGGCTAACAGTGATCAGGAGAAGGAGTGGTATGAGCCTTTTCACAACTATTTGATCCGGTTTATTCCGTTAAGAGCCGCGACCCGGTAGGCCTCAGCCATGGTGGGGTAGTTGAATGTGGTGTTGATGAAGTACATCAGTGTATTTGCTTCACCCTTTTGCACCATAATTGCCTGACCGATGTGGATGATCTCGCTGGCATTGGTGCCGAAACAGTGAATGCCCAGTATTTCGAGTGTTTCGCGGTGAAAGAGTATTTTCAGCATGCCTGTCTTGTGTCCGGTTATCTGTGCCCTGGCCAGATGACGGAAGAAAGAGTGTCCCACTTCGTAAGGGATTTTTTCATGAGTAAGTTCTCTTTCCGTCTTACCGATCGAACTGATCTCGGGAATTGTGTAGATACCTGTCGGAATGAAATTCAGGAGTTGATTCTCGCATTTACCCTCAATTATGTGCGTGGCCGCGAACCTGCCCTGATCATAAGCTGCAGAAGCGAGGGAGGGGAATCCGCAAACATCACCAACAGCGTAAATGTGAGGGTGAACAGTCTGATGTTTACTGTTTATTTCTATCGAACCGCGGGAATCGGTTTTAATACCGAGCATTTCAAGATTCAGGGTGTTTGAGTTGCCTGTCCGTCCCTGCGCCCAAAGCAGCACATCGGCATGAATCACTTTGTTTGATTCGAGATGGATGGCGACAGAATCATCCGAAGGCACAACTTTAGTGTATTCCTCTTTGTTCCTGATCAGCACGCCGTTCTCGCGCAGGTGGTAGGAGAGGGCATCACTGATCTCATCATCAAGAAACGTTAATAGCCGGTCCCTGGTATTGATAAGATTAACCTTGATCGAAAGTCCGCGGAAGATCGATGCATATTCACATCCGATAACACCGGCACCGTAGATCGCAATCGACCGGAAATTCACCGGGGTGGTGAGTATTGTATCGCTGTCCAAAACGCGGGGGTGGTTGAAGTCGACATCAGGCGGGTGGTAGGGTCTGGAACCTGTGGCGATCACAAAATATTCGGAAGTGTATCTCTCAGATCCTCCGTTCATCAGTTCGATATCCACAGTATGCTCATCACTGAAACCCGCCCATCCGTTAATTACATCGACGTAATTACGTTTGTAAAATCCATACCGCAGGTCGACCTGCTGATCCACAACCTTCATGGTGTGCTTAAGCACATCCTGGTAGCCCACGCCCAAGGTACCGCCGATCTCCGCGATCCGCTGGATCTCCTGACGAAGGCTTTTACTGGGGATTGTACCGGTGTGAGTGCAACTGCCGCCCACCCTTGGGAACGAATCGACTATGGCAACTCTTTTACCGGCTTTCACCATTTTCATTGCCGCCCCTTCACCTCCCGGGCCGCTTCCTATCACTATGCAATCGTAATCATAAGTCATTCGTATGTGCTGTTCTTTTAGTATGGAATTTCTGTATTTTTGTAGATTAATATAGTCAATACTTGTTTTTTATCAATTGCGTTTCCTGTTTGGTAAATGAAAAATTCGTTATGAGCACCCGTCTTTTTATTCTCATCCTTCTTTTAACTCCCGGGCTTTTTGCCCAATACAGGGAGTTCAGGGGTGTAAAGCTCACGGATGTCGACAGTCAGGTTCTTTTTTCGGAAAAAAGAATTTCCGAAGCGATGGATTTTCTTGCGGCACTTAACGTGAATGCTGTCATCCCGGTTGTCTGGAACGGGGGTTATACCCAGTATCCGAGTAGGATAATGGACTCCCTTTTCGGGAAGCGGATCGATCCCTCATTCAGCGGGCGGGATCCGCTGGAAACAGTCGTGATCGAGGCGAGACGCGTCGGTATTGAAGTCTATCCGTGGTTCGAGTATGGCTTCTCCTCCTACTATTCTGGCGGTTCACCCCCGTTCGGAGGGCACATTCTGCAGAAGTTTCCCGCTTGGGCGGCGAGACACCTTAACGGGGATATTTGTGTAAAGAACGGTTTCGACTGGATGTCAGGCGTGAATCCCGAGGTTCAGAACTTCATCATCGGTCTCACGATGGAAGTAATGAGAAAATATGACGTGGATGGCGTTGAATACTCTGACAGAATGCCGGCACTTCCTATCGAGTGCGGATACGATTCGACAACGGTTGCACTTTACCGGCTTGACCACAACGGGGCTGATCCACCTGCCAATTTCTATGACATCGCATGGAAAAGGTGGCGTGCTGAC
>RHKR01000001.1:1499-31876 GCA_008363265.1 Chlorobiota bacterium | reverse complement strand
CCGGCAGTAGCCGGAGAGACAACCACAACGGCTGACATCGATGCCACAACAAAGGCATATATCAGAAAAACCTTCTATGCCGGTGTTGAGAGCGAGGCAAAGGCTGAAGAACTTTTCAACTATATCGAGAAGAACTTCGGAAAGAAGTTGAGCAAAATGTCCCCGTTCGTGGCCGCATACTATGGCGGCAGCGAGACACTTCTCGCCAAGCATGCCGGTAACCCTTTCACCAAACTTGATCTTTTGAACGCGGGTCTCGACAAGATAGCCTACGCGATGAAAAAGAGTCCCAATTCCCTCGAGATACGGTTTATGCGTTTCTCGATACTCCACTATCTTCCGTTTTTCCTCGGGCGTGAAAAGGAGCGGGATGATGACCTCGCGGTGATCTATGAACTTCTGTTGAAAAAAGATTACTCCGAGCTCGATAAAAAGACCCAGGATGGGATGATCAAGTTTGTCCTCGAATCGGACAGACTCGAAAAGAGCAAGAGGCCAAAGCTCAGTTCACTCCTTAAGTAGGATCTGGCCATGAGCCGTTACCTTTTGATCAACATCCTCACGGTTTTATTCCCGGTTATTCTTTCTTTCGAAAGCAAGATCGTATTCTACCGGAAATTCAAGTACTACCTCTTTTCCATACTAACAGTAAGTCCGGTGTATCTCGTCTGGGATGCAATTGCGACTGAAAGAGGCGACTGGGGGTTCAATCCCCTCTATCTTACAGGTATTTACGGAATGGGGCTTCCCCTCGAAGAGATACTCTTCTTTGTCACCGTTCCCTTTTCCTGTATTTTCATATACGAGACGATCAAGCTTTACATACCCGAGAAGCAGCTCGCTTTCAACAAGAATCACTACTATATTGCAGGTTCTGCACTGATCCTTGCTGCAGGATACTGGAGCGACCAGTATTACACCTCCACCGTGATGATCTTCTCAGCGGCCTTCCTTTTTGTGGCCGCCACCTTCAAACCGGCGATACTCCGTTCCCGGATCTACTGGCTCTCGATCGCCGTAACCTATGTGCCGTTTCTGATCGTGAATTTCTTTCTTACCGAGCCGCCGATCGTCTGGTATTCACCCGAAGCGATATGGGGGCCGCGATTCACGACGATCCCGCTTGAGGATTTCTTCTACTCATTTTCCATGATATCATGGTGGTTCTTCTTCTACCTCCTTTATAAAAAGGATATCTGATGCGAAAAACTGTGGTGATCGGCGCGGGTCTGGGAGGGCTCTCAGCGGCGATCAGACTGGCCAAAGCCGGGCATGATGTAACGATCCTTGAGCAGAACGGCAAGACTGGCGGGAAGGCCAACGAGATAAGACGCCACGGCTTCAGGTTCGATACCGGCCCGTCTTTGCTTACGATGCCATTTGTTATTGAGCAACTCTTTGAGGAAGTGGGGCTTGATGTCCGGGATCATCTTGAGTTTATCCAGCCTGAGGTGTTGTGCAAATATCACTTCCCCTCGGGTAAGATCGTAAACGCGTGGGCCGATCTTGAGAGGTTCAAGTCGGAACTTGTGGACAAATTCAATGAAAACCCCCAGAAGGTGAAAGAATATTTCAACTATTCCAAGACCATTTACGATCTTACAGCCGATCTCTTCCTGTTCAACAGTTTTCGCGAATGGTCAACCTTCTTCAATAAAAAAGCGGCGGCAACACTTCTGAATTTGCCAAAGATCGATTCGTTCAGAACGATGCATCAGGCTAACACTTCTTTCTTCAAGCATCCGGAGGCAGTACAGCTGTTCGACCGCTATGCCACCTACAATGGCTCGAACCCCTACAAAGCTCCCGCAACCCTGAATATCATCCAGCATGTCGAGTACAGTATCGGCGGTTACACGCTGAAAGGGGGCATTTATGCCCTTTCCAAAGCTCTTACTGAGGTTGCTCTGCAACTCGGTGTAAAAATCGAAACCGGTGTGAAAGTGGACGAGATCGTGCTTGAATCAAACAAGGTGATCGGCGCGAGGTGCCGCGAAAAATGTATCCCGAATGAGAACAGGGTCGTTGGCGTAAGGTGCGGCGGCAGGATCATTGAGTCGGATATTGTTATTTCAAACTCCGATGTCACCTACACTTATAGAAATCTCCTCAACGATTCACAGGTGAAGCCGGCCAAAAAATATTACAAGACCGAGCCATCCTCATCTGCCCTTGTTTTCTATTGGGGTGTAAACGGGGATTACCCACAACTCGAGACGCACAATATCCTCTTTTCGAAGGATTATCCGACCGAGTTTGACGAGATATTCAACAAAGGTAAGGCACCGGAAGACCCTACTGTTTACATTTACATCTCATCGAAGATAAATAAAGATGACGCGCCGGAGGGGCACGAGAACTGGTTTGTAATGATCAACATGCCTCCGTCAAAGGGTTCCGGCGGGGTGGATGTAGCGGGCATCAGGAAAAACATAATTGAAAAGATCAGGTCAGTCCTTGGAATCGATCTCAGTGATAAAATCGTTTTTGAAGAGGTCCTTACGCCTGCACTGATTGAGGAGAGAACCTCCTCTGTTTACGGGAGCCTCTACGGAATTTCATCGAACAACAAGTACGCTGCGTTCCTGAGACAGGATAACCGCTCGGCGCAGTATCCGGGTCTTTATTTCTGTGGTGGAAGTGCCCACCCGGGCGGGGGAATACCCTTGGTGATTCTCTCAGGGAAGATAACCGCCGATCTGATAAAGAAATACGAGGTCGAGGAATGGTAGCTGCTGACAGAAAACCTTGGTTCGACCGTCTTTTCACAATGTACCTTGAGAGATTGATGCGGAAACACTTCTCCCATTTTTACCTTGTGGGCGAGTTCCCCAAGGTGGAGGATTGTGTATCGGTCACTTTCACACCGAACCATTTTTCATGGTGGGACGGCTTCTTCATTCAGAAGATCCAGAGGGAGTTTTTGCCTGACAAACACTTCCACATCCTCATGCTATCCAATCAGTTGAAGGTTTATAAATTTTTCAAGTGGATGGGTGCCTATGGCATCGATCTCGACGACACGAAAAGCATTATCAAAACCGTGAAATACACCCGCGAACTTCTTTCTGATCCCGGGAACCTTACTGTTATCTACCCTCAGGGTGAGATCAGGCCTTATGATGAGCGACCGATGGAGATGCGCGAAGGGATATCCCGTTTTGTCGGGGGCCTTGGTGACCGTTCGGTGGTGATCCCCGTGGCATTCAAAGCTCAGTTTGAGGAAGATAAGCTCCCTGCCCTCTATTGTTCGGTCGGCGAGCCCGTTCCGGCGGGTGTGGTCGAAAAGGATTTTACCGGCTTCGAGGAAAAATTTCTTGCCAATCTGAATAAACTTGACGCGGCAGCCTGGAAGAAGGAATTCACGAGGGACCTCTTCAAATGACCCCCGAAATGATCCTCCTGGTCGTAGTCTCGGTCTTCTCATTCATCACGATGGTGGTGGCTCTCTACAACTATTTTACAGCCCCCATGCCCGGGAAAAATCTGCATGAGGATCTGCCGGAAGGTGAAGAGCCCCTTGTTTCCATACTTATCCCAGCGCGGAACGAAGAGAAGAACATAGCCAACTGTGTCCAGGCGTGCCTCGCGCAGAATTACAAAAACATCGAAGTATTGGTCCTTGATGACAATTCAGATGACCGGACCCCGCTGATCGTTAAAACTCTCGCGAAGGGGGACAGCCGCGTACGCCTCCTTTCAGGTACTCCTCTTGCCACCGGATGGCTCGGGAAGAATTGGGCGTGCCACCAACTTTCACAGGCTGCCAAGGGAGATTATTTTCTCTTCGTGGATGCCGATGTTGTGATGAAGCCTGCAGCCGTGGGGACCGCCTTGGCAGCGATGAAGAAACACCGGCTTTCAATGTTCTCAATTTTTCCGACTCAGATTCTTTCGGGTCCTGGTGCCTCGCTTGTCATACCCATCATGAACTGGCTGCTGTTGAACTTTTTGCCATTGAAGCAGGTATACAGGGGGAAGTCGCCGAGTCTTGTGGCAGCCAACGGACAGTTTATAGCTTTTGAAAAAGCTGCTTATCATCGCAACGGCGGGCATGTCAGGGTAAAGGAGAAGGTTGTGGAAGATATGGAACTCGCGCGCGGGGTAAAGATCTCCGGCGAGAAAATGATGACCGCCTTGGGGGGTGATGTGGTTGAATGCAGAATGTACCCCGATCTTGCTTCATCGGTTAAAGGGTTCACAAAGAATTTCTATCCCGGGTTCGGGATTCCCGCACTGCTCTTTTTTATGATGATCAATTTCTTTATATTGGTTTACTTGTTTCCATATTTTATGTTCGTAATCAACCCGCTATGGTTGGTACCCGTTTTATTCAATACAGTTTCGAAGGTGTCGATCTCCCTCCTGAGCCGCTCATACCTCACGGTAGAGATTTTCGCACACCCCGCACAGATGATTATTATGTATATTACAGGGATGCGTTCGATTTATTTTTCAAAATCAGGAAGGCTTGAATGGAAAGGCAGAACCTTGTAGAAAAATACTGGCCTGTATTGTTGCTGGCGTTTTTCTACGCGGTTGGAGTTCTTGGGCATTCGCTCGAAAATTTTCTTCCGCTGATGAAGGACCTCACGCCTTACACGCTTCTGATCTCCTCGGCTTTTGTTGTTTGGATCACCAGAAATGACTGGAACAAAAAGGTGATTATCTGGGGAGTGGCAACATTTATTTCTACCTTCGTTCTCGAAGTGGTGGGAGTGCATACCGGCCTTATATTCGGCCGCTACACTTACGGTGAGACCCTCGGTCTTAAACTTTTCGAAGTGCCGCTGATCATCGGACTGAACTGGGTGATCATAATTTATGCCGTTGTTTCGATCCTGACCAAGGCCACCGATAATCTTTTCGCGTTCATCTTTCTTGTAGGAACTGCAGTTGTCGCATTTGATTTTGTAATGGAACCGGTTGCAGTGCAGTTGAACTACTGGAGATGGGAGGGTGACAAGATACCTTTCCAGAACTATCTGGCGTGGTTCCTTATCGCTGTAAGTTCGGCTACAGGATACTACTTCCTGAAAGAGAAACCCGAGAATGAATTGCCTATCTGGTACGTCGGGATACAGTTCCTCTTTTTCCTTTTATTAAGTTTCATACTGGATGCCAATGTCCTATAAAGGTCTCTTTATTGCTCTGGCGATAATCGGACTTTGGGGAGGGCATCTCTTCTATATTCTCTCCTATGTCGATCCCGACCCGCTGACAGTAATCTTCTGGGTGCACCTGTTTGTTCAGGGCTACCTTTACACCGGGCTTTTCATCACCGGGCATGACGCCATGCACGGCACTGTGAGCAAAAACAAAACTGTGAACAAGGTGTTGGGATTTGTGGCTACAATTCTCTTCGCGGGAATGTCGTACAACCGGCTGATAAAGCACCACTTCGATCACCACCGCTACCCGGGGAGTGAGAAGGATCCGGACTTTAATGTTAAAACGCAGAACTTCTGGCTGTGGTGGTTTACTTTTATGCGAAGGTATACGACCATTGGACAGATCGTGTTCATGGCGGTAGCATACAATGTGCTGAAAATATGGTTCAGCGAGCAGGCAATTATTCTATTCTGGGTTGTTCCGGCATTCCTTGGGACACTTCAGTTGTTCTACTTCGGGACATACCTGCCCCATAAATATCCTCACACCGAAGAGATGCTGCCGCACAACGCACGTTCCCTTAAGAAGAACCACGTCTGGGCGATGGTAAGTTGCTACTTCTTCGGGTATCACTACGAACACCACAGCTACCCGGGCATTCCGTGGTGGCGCCTTTACAGGATCAGGGAAAAAGGGCTCTCACGGGCCGAGATCCTTAAACACCAGCACTGAAAGTTATCTCTCCATAAACCAGTAGGCCTCAGGGTCTCCTGTTCCAGAAACCTGACCCAGCCCGGTCACTTCACTCGAGTACTCCCTCTGTCTCATACCGACAAGAACTGAAGAAATATATGGAAGTGAAGCCGTAAGGGCAAGTGCTTTGGTCTGGAGAGTTCCCGCGCGAAGCTCCTGTGGGATATAATTGTTAAGAAGTCCGTGAAGCTTCATATTGTTAAGGTTGTACTTCGCGATCACGATGTTCCGCAGGATGAAGACAAAATTCTTTAATTCGCCGAGGAAGTTCTTTGTCACTTCAGTGATCATTGGGGGCATCATCTCATTTTCGATCACGTTGGCGGTGATTATTCTGGTTCTGGGATTTACGTAGAACTCGATCAAGTCGTTGAGGGCAACGGGATTGTCGAGATCATCAAGATTTTTCATTAGGAATTTGGCTGCACCGAACGAATCTTTCAGATCCTGGAACTTCTCAACGCCGATCCTTGTCTGCCTCTTGATCTCATGAAGGACATTTTCCGCGAGAGCATCTACCGCACGGAAAGTGCTCTGAAGATCTTTAAGGTTATAGCTGCCGTCCATTTTGAAGTCGGCAAGTCTCTCGATCCTGTTATTGACGATAGCGTTCAGAGGCCGGTTGATAACGATGCCGAGGCCTGCCTTGGCCGCGAGTTTAATGGCACTTTTACCGTTCTCAGCCTGGTTTATAAGGGTGAGCCCGTCTTTTTCCTTCAGGTTGAGGGGCAACTGGATCACTCCGATCCCTTTGTCGTTCTTGCCGTTGGGTGATATCTTGATGACCTCTTCAAGTGATGTAAAATTCTTATGGAAACTCTGATATCCGAAGGTATTGGAGGATATCCCGTAGCTCCTTATCCTGCCCGCTTTTATCTCCTCTTCGAGGTGTTCGAACGCTGCGCGCAGCCTGCCGTAGTACTCTTTGCGGACCTTGGAGAGGTCCCGCTCCGTTGAGTACATCAGGAAATATTCAGGATTGTGCAGAAAGAAAACATCAAGGTAGCCGCACTTCATTCTGTGGAGTGACTCACTTATCTGATCCTTCAGAAAAGAGGGGTGAATACAGTGCTTCAGATCAGGGGAACAGTTGGTTATTTCAGGGTATGGATCACCGGAGGCATCGTGTCTCTTTACGGTTTCAAGGTTTTTGCCCTGAATGTATCCGGCTTTCGACGCGACAACAAAGTCGCCACGGTGCAGATCGGTTGAATCTTCAATTTCCTGTAAAACCTCACCGATCAGCAACTCGCTATTGCCGTCGCTGTAGTTGGTTGAGGTATCAATAAAGTTTACGCCTGAGAGAAGAGCGTGTCTGAGCGCGTCCATGTGGCCGTGGATGCGTTTATCGATCCTGTAGCTGCCGAAACCGAACACTGACACTTCGATCCCGGTTTTTCCGAGTGGTCTTTTCTCCATTTTATCCTCTTATTCCCTTTAATTGGAATCTAAATATAATAAAATAAACACTAATATTAATACAAGGTGGTGCAAAATGATTTCCCAAAAGAAATAATTACCCCTTTTTGAATTAAATTGAGGGTTCAAAGAAAAAAAATTGCGAGTTGAGTTCCGGTATGTTTAAGATTGCTTTGCTGGTAATGTTTCTTCTGGTGCCGGCGGTTTCCTCCGCCCAGTACCTCGAGTACGAAGAGATGATGGAAGTGCTTGATGTGGCGGCAGACACTTCTGCCACGACGAAGTATATGCTGGGGAAGAAATTTATTGTAAACTCGATTGATGAAGGGGAGGCAGGTTTTAGCCTGGTCTTCGAATCACCAGTCAAAGACGATGACTATTTCATTGGTGTGTATGAAGATAAAACAAACGGATTTTACACGATCATTGAATATACCAAGAATCCTGCCCGGTGGGATGCCTACATCCGTACCGCCAAGAGAAACGATTTCGCATTCTCAGCCATGAAGAATATTGAAGAAGGCGTCACCTACTTCACATACACCAAGGGTGAGATGCTGATGGGCATGATGGTGATCAGAAGCGAGGCGGGAGTCAAATACCAGTTCTCTTTTACCAGGTAAGTCACGCTGTCTCTCAATTCCTGAATTCTCTCTTCTATTTCAGCAGTACCATTTTAATGGATGCACGGTTGTTACCCGCGGTAACAGTGAGGATGTAAACTCCTGAGGGGAGATCCCCTGCATTGAAGTTAATTGTATGCCTTCCCTTCTGCCTGAATTCTGTTGGTACCGACCTGACCATTTCTCCCATGATGTTATATACTGTTATCCCTGTTTCAGAATCCTCAGGCAGATCAAAGTAAACAGTGGTTGATGGATTAAACGGGTTGGGCCAGTTCTGCGATAATGAGAATTTACCGGGTACGCCCGTGAACGATTCATCAGTCTCTATCCCGAGGGGCTGTCCACCGAGGTTGTCAGTATAGAACAAACCCCATAATGTGCCGATATAAATGCGGTTTTGATCAGTTACGCTCATACTATAAGGCGAGCCGGAATTGGCGGGATAATAAGCCCTCATCCAGATCCTTCCACCATCGGTTGTGATCCTTAACGGTGAGGTGCCTGCCATTGCCGCATATCCTGTATCAGGGGAAGTAAAAATCACACCTGTCAGAAAAGCTGCATCATGAAAAAGATATTTTTCCCAGTTCTTCCCGCTGTTTGTCGTACGGAAGAATTTATTGTTTTGTCTTACATACACTGTTGAGTCGTTAAAGCTTCTGATAATCCTGTATGCTCCGGGAATATCTTCGGTTTTATCGAATTCAAACATTGGGATCCCCTCCCATGATTCGCCGCCATTCCTGATCTTAACGATATTGGTATCCAATATGGCAAACCCGGTAGAGTCGTCATGAAGAAATATGTCATGAAGTCTGTACCCGGGCTGATATTTGAAAACAGGACTCCAGTTTCCACCTCTGTCAGTGCTTTTCCACAATTTTGACTGAGGGGGGTAAGAGGCGGTGTCGGTAATAAGAAAATAAGTTGAATCGCTGTGAAGGTATACCCTTGAGGGCCTCTGTTGCAAAACAGTTCCATTGAAAATATCCGAATATCCTGTTCCGTGGGTGTACCTGAGCAGTTTGAAATCGTTTACTTCAAGGAACGATGTAAGGCTCTCGGGGGTGCGCTTGTAGGCATAGTTTGGTAAATTGGTTATTGGGCTGTCGTTGCTCCATGTTGTTCCCCCATCAGTGGTGTATATAAACCAGGTACCCCAGGCTCCGTCATATATGACGCTTCCTTCCAGATGGTTGAAAAATTTCATGATATCCGGCCGTACAACCTGTCGTTGCCTGACAGGAGTGAAAGTGTGACCCCCATCCTTTGAAACGGCGAATCGCCCCAGAGAGTCATTACCGAGTATGACGACCAGATGCGACCGGCTTGCAAATTCAAGATCAAGTATATCTGAGCCGGGCGTGAACCGGTGCAGTACTTCCTCAGTCGCGAATTGGTTCCTGTAAAGGATCAGTTCGGCTGTTGACGGTTTGAAGGCATAAACGGAATCGTGGGAGAAGACTTTGAGGATATTGACCGGTGCCGGGGGGGTGAAGACCACATTCCAGTTTACACCAGAATTGGAGGTGAACTGGATCTTGCCCGCTGTGTGGAAAAAAGCGTTGGTTCCGCCCCAGATGTGGAGGTTGTTTGAAAAATAATCCTGTGGCAAACCCGGATCAGTCCATGTCGCTCCATTGTTGGTTGACATATAGAGTTTACTGTCGAATGTAACAAACATATTTCCATTCGCGAATATACCCCTGGCTTCGCATCTGTAATTGGGGACCGCGAAGTTTACCACACTCCAGGTATTTCCGGCATCCTTGGTAAAGTGTACTTTCCCCAAACTGCAGAACATGCCATCGGTCGGGGATGAAAAGATCAAGCTATTGGGGTAATCGGGTGAGATCACGGTCCAGGTGTTGCCGGTATCGCGGGAGACATAGTGGCGTTTTACAGCACTCATGAAGATTGTGGAAGCGTTTGTCATTGTAAGACCAAAGCAATCCACCCAACCATCAGGCGACGGGAAGTTGAAAGGTTTATAGGAGACGGTTTTCAACTGATCGTTTGAGAACATCAACTCAGGCGACCACCCCGCCGATACAAATACAGTTGTATCCCAAACCGCGACCGTGCGGTACACATAATGTTGAATTTCAGGGAGCAATCGCACATATTGTGCCCGTGCTCCCGTGAAGCAAATTAGAAACAAAGCGATTGTTGCAAATATTTTGCTTTGTCCCGGCATTTCACGCCGGCATCCGGTTCTAAACCGGACTGTGCCGTGGCTTTCCATTATTTTTCCCAAAATAAATTAATGCGTTATCTGTAAGATAAAAAAAAATCAACTCCGGCAATTTTCCTCCTTTTTTTTGTCTTAAATGCTCTTCTCTCTTTTCCGTAAATTGAGAATAAATTTATGAGTATTTGGCTCTATTAGAGAAGAATGTGAAACAAATAACCTGCCCGGAAGTATAAACTCTGTGAAACAACTGATATTCGCGCTTTGTATTATTCTCACCACCGGTCAGATCCACGCCCAGCCTGGAGATTTCCGGATGGCGAGGGTGAAGTATTCCGGAGGGAGCGACTGGTACAACGATCAGTCGTCTGATATAAACCTGCAGAAATTCATAAAGGCGAACACGAACCTTAAGGTGAACCCCGAATACCGTTTCGCTGATCTCGCGGGGGATGAGATATTCAGTTATCCGTTCCTTTTTATGACCGGGCATGGGAATATCGCTCTGACCGATCAGGAAGTGCTGAATCTCAGGCGGTATCTCGAGAACGGTGGTTTCCTTTATGTTGACGATGATTACGGGTTCGACAAGGGATTCAGGCGGGAGATAAAAAAAGTTTTCCCGAACGCGGAACTTAAAGAGCTCCCTTACAGTCATAAACTTTACAACATTAAATATAAATTCCCTGACGGGCCACCGAAAACCCACAAGCACGATGAGAAACCTCCGCAGGGTTTCGGATTGTTTACAGGTGAGAGGATGGTGGTATATTACACATATGAGTGCAATCCCAGTGACGGATGGGCTGATGCCGAAGTTCACAATAACCCGGAAGCCAAAAGAACGGAAGCACTTCAGTTCGGAACCAATATAGTTTTATTTGCCCTTACGCAATAGGAAGTAGTAAATTGAACAGATCGCAGCATTACAACGAAATAATAAGCAAGCTCGCCCGTTTTGAGAACAGGCGGCTGATGGCTGATCTTGCCTTCGGAGGGCAGGCGGTCATCATTGTTTCGTTGCTGCTGTTCACCTTCTTTTCATTTGCCGAGGCGGTGTTCTATTTTGAACCAGTCACCCGGTCGGTGTTCTACTACATCTGGCTCGGAATTACCGGCGGTTCGCTCGTACATTTCGTTTTTACACCGCTCTATAAAAGATATTTTGTGGTGCCTTCCGATCCGCTCAGGTCAGCCTCACTTGCGGGAAGCATGTTCCCTCAGGTAAAAGACGACCTGATGAACGCGATGCAGCTGCTGAACACTGAGAGCGGCAGGGGATTCAGCGAAAAACTGGTTGCTGCTGCATTCGAGGCGGTCTATACAAGAGTAAGGGAACTGGAGTTCGGAAGTGCGGTCTCTTTTGCCCGGGCGAGGAAGCTGGTGCCATTCACTCTCGCTACCATCTTCATCACCGGAAGCGCGTTCGGCTTCAGTGGCGGAATGCGTGACGCGGCGGGAAGGCTTATAAACCACAACCTTGCCTACCTGCCACCTCAGAAATACAGTTTTGAAATAAAACCCGGTAATATTGAAGTGGCGCGCGACGACAGCCTGATGATCGAAATTAAAGCCAGTGGTCCTGCGGTGAGGAACCTCGAGCTGTTCCACAAGGATGAATCGCAGCCTGCTTTTATCAAGGAAGTGCTGCGTCCCGGAAAGGACGGGATTTTCAGATTCGCGATCCCTTCGATCAGGTACACAACAGAGTATTTTGCGCAGATAGAGGATGCAAAAAGCCTCGTTTACAGGATCACCGTCACAGATAAACCGCTGATCCGAACATTCAGACTGGCGATCACACCACCCGCGTACACCGGTGAACGGGCAACGGAACAGACCGATAACGGTAACATTTCCGCGATAAAGGGAACCATGATCGCCGTTTCTCTCGAATCAAACAAGGAACTTTCAGCCGCGAGTCTTGAATTCATGGAGGGGATGAGCATACCGCTTGAGGTTAGCGGAACATCCGCATCGGGAAGTTTCAGGATCTCAGGCGACAACGAATATTACATCAAACTTACCGACACCAAAGGTTACAGCAACACTTCACCCGTAAAGTACACCATCAGGGCCTCTTTCGATGCACCCCCCGATATTACGATGGTCAGTCCCGACTCGAACACAGCACTTCCTCGCAGTCAGAGGCAGGACCTCTCACTCCTGATCTCCGATGATTTCGGTTTCAGCGGGCTTAACCTCCACTACAGAATTTCAAAGAGCAAGGACAAGGCGACAATTCAGCAGGAATTTACACCGGTTGCCTTACCCTTCAATAAAAGTGTGAAGGAGACCGGCGTTGATTATCAATGGAGCCTCTCCCGGCTCTACCTCTCGCAGGGGGATGAGGTTACCTATTATGTCGAAGTGCTGGATAACGATCAGGTTTCCGGACCAAAAAAAGCCAGAACGAGAGAATATATTCTCCGGGTGCCCACCCTTGAAGAGCTTTTTGCCACCGGTGAGAAAAAACAGGAGGAGATTCAGAAAGAGCTCTCAGAAGTGCTGAAGGAAGCGGAGAAACTTCAGAAGGAGATGGAGAAGGTCGCCAAAGAGATGAAGAGCGACAAAAAAGAACTCAGTTTTGACGAAAAGGAGAAGCTCGAGAAGCTTGCACAGGATTTTGAAAAGCTGCAGGAAAAAGCTGAACAGCTCTCCCAAAAAATGGAGGATGTGCAGGAGAACATGCAGGAAAACAACATGCTCTCCCCTCAGACAATGGAGAAATTCCAGGAGTTACAGGAGATGCTGAAAGACATCTCTACCGAAGAAATGAAAAAACTGATGGAGAAAATGTCGAACAACCTCCAGAACATGCAGAGGAAGGAAGCCCAGCAGAACCTCGAGGACATGAGAATGGATGAGGAGCAGTTCCGCAAAAGCATCGAACGGACGATGAATCTCCTGAAGAGGATACAGGTCGAGCAGAAGATCGATGAGCTGATCAAACGGGCCGAAAACCTGAACGAGCAGCTCGAAAAGATGCAGAACGAGACGAAGAATGCCGATCAGAAGCGGATGGATCAGCTCGCCAAAAAGCAGGATGAGATAAAGAAAGAGATGGAAGCCCTCGAGAAAGAGATGAAGGAGCTTCAGGATAAAATGAAGGATATGAAGGACATGCCGAATGAACAGGCAGCCGACCTTCAGAAAGAACTTGAAAAACAGCAGAATCCTGAACTCTCCGAGGAAGTAAGCAAGGATCTGAAACAGGGACAGAAACAGCAGGCAATGCAGAACCAGATGCAGATGTCGAAGAACATGCAGAAGATGCAGAAGGGCCTTCAGGAGCTTCAGAACTCGGTTAATCAGGCAAATCAGATGCAGACGATGGCCGATATGATGAAGATCATCAGCGATATCGTTGACCTCTCGAAACAGCAGGAAGAGCTTAAAAAGAAGACACAGAACGGAAGTCCCACTGCTCTCATGAACAAGGAGATGCGTGATCAGGACAACATCCGCCGCAACCTCGACAAGACATTGAACAAACTGGGCGAACTCGCGCAGAAAACATTTGCGGTCAGCCCTGAGATGGCGAAATCACTCGGTGATGCCAAGCGCGAGATGAATCAGGCTCTTGAGAGCATGCAGAACCGTAACAACCGCCAGGCCTCAAACGATCAGGGGCAGGCGATGGCTTCACTTAATCAGGCGGCCAATCTTATGCAGGATGCCATGGCTCAGATGATGCAGCAGGGCGGGGGCGGTCAGGGTGGCATGATGTCGCTCATGCAGCAGATGGCTCAAATGGCCGGTCAGCAGATGCAGCTCAACCAGAGAATGCAGGAGATGATGAAGGGGAATAACGGACAGATGACTCAGGAACAGATGTCGCAGATGCAGAGACTGAGGCAGGAACAGGAAACCATTAAAAAATCACTCGACCAGATGAACAAGGAAGCGAAGTCATCGGGTAAAAGCAAGAGTATCCCGGCCAACCTCGATAAACTCTCTCAGGAGATGCAGGAAGTTATCAGCGACATGCGCACAGGCAAGTTAAATGATGAACTGGTAAAGAAGCAGGACAAGATCCTCTCGAAGATGCTCGACGCCACAAGGTCGATAAATGAGAGGGATTACGAGAAAGACCGTGAGTCGTTTACGGGAACGAATGTGAAGAAGAATTCACCCGGGGCGCTTAACCTGCAGAAGGATAAACGCGACCGCGGCTACTCGGAGAACATAAACAAAGCACTTCAGGGCGGGTTCACGAAAGACTTCGAAGACCTGACCCGCAAATACTACAATTTGATCAAGTAGTCTAAAACTTGTACCACTTCTTCTTGCCGCTGTCGTAGTAAGTACGCGTTCTAACGTTTTTCGCGTTCACGCTTCCCTGAATCGGTGAATTCTTGTTCTTGGAATCCTTGAGTGTGGTTGTGATGTAGAACGTAGCCTGGGTTTTGGAACCTTTGGTCTTGTTTTTGTTGTACGACTGAATAAAAAACTTATCGACTAACACCTTTTTGGGAGGGCTCCATTTCGCAAACGAAAGATCCCCGCCTCCGCCTCTTTCTTCCGGTGTCCGGAAATGCCTGTAAGCGTCATTGAGAAGGTAGTCGGTCTTTACCCGAAGGAGATCAAGAGAAGATTTGAAGGAATAATAGTTCCACAACCGGATGCCGCCTACCACCGCGAGTGCCACAATGATCACACCAAGCACTATCAATAAAAGCTGTTGCTGGCCCATGTTAACCTCTCATCTGAATAAAAGAAGCCATTTCAAAAATCCGGTCACATAATCAAGGATTTCGGCGTTTTCCTCAATGAGACCTTTTTTTACTTCATCATCTATCGCGGGGAAGTACTCCTCGAGCTTTGCCGCAATTCTTTCCCTGTCAGCTTTCGTTGTTTTCTTCAACAGATAGATCAGGGACAGGGCATCGTGGTCAGCCGCGTTCACAATGAACTCAGTAAGCGCGCTTCCGTAGAGACCTTTCGTATTCAGGAACTCTATCCTTGCTTTCTGGGATGAATCTGTACCGGCAAAAACGGGAACATGCATCTTGAGTCCGGGCGACATATCCACCGAATGATCAGATGCCAGAAAAACCGATTCACCGTTTGCAAGAACCTCAGCCCACCCAAAATGGACGGTCACCCTGTTTGAGGATGCCTCCATGTCAATGATCTCCGTCAGAATATCATATGCGGGAAGTTTGATCCTGAAAGGGGGAATATCTGAATATTCAAAGAAAGTGGACGTGTCGATCCTGGATACAAGTTTGAACCCCGTTCCCGAGAAGGAGAATATGTTTTCCTCAACATGCCCCTTGACGGGGATCATCTTGGAGTTCTCAAACAGGGTTATCGTCCCCTGTTTCCCAATTTCGATCTTTACTGAGGATGCCGGGCCGGTAGTCACTGAGTCCCCCTCAGCGGCCTCTAAAACCACGGTACCGTTCACACTCACGGAACCGTCGACCCGTGACAGGTTCCACGGCAGATTGAATTTCGAGTAATAGATATACCCCCAGACACCGGCGGCAACAATGGCGATCGCCATAAGGGTGAGTACAAGGTTACGGCGATCGATCAGGCCCGAGCGCATCACCATTTTCTTCATCAGAACGTCGGCCTTCATTGTTAGGGGGGAAGCGGCCTGACGGGCGGTCGACTCCGCGAGCCTGTTCAGCTCGATCGATCTTTCCTCCTTCTTCCTCGAATGGCGGGCCTTGATCTTATCTTCATTGATAAGTTCGTCCCTGATGATCTCGAGGAGTGCATCCCTGACTGCGATCCCTGAAAAGAGGTTGCAGCACAGGTCGATGAACTCAATGTAACTGTCGGAAGTGTCGGCCGGCACATCCCCGGAACCGGCTCCATGCAGAACAACCAGCTTATGGAAGTCATCCTTGTGGATGGTAACCAGCTCTTTGAACCCGGAAAAGAAAGCGAGCCTCTCAAGTTTTGTAAAAAGAAGTGCCGTAATACCTTCTTCCGTTTCGCCTGTCACAAATCCAGCGATATTGGCAGGGGAATAGTCGAACTGCAGATAAAGGGCAAGCACAACTCTCTCAATATCCGTGAGGGAAGCATATACCTTTTCGACCTCAGAAAAGCTTTCCTGGAACGGGGGGATCTCATCCCGTCCGCCATTGTAGAGGGGATGTCCGCGGAGGTTGTAAAGGGCGACGATTATCGAAAGCTTCC
Organism: Chlorobiota bacterium; assembly: GCA_008363265.1. Classification (GTDB taxonomy): domain Bacteria; phylum Bacteroidota; class Ignavibacteria; order Ignavibacteriales; family Ignavibacteriaceae; genus UTCHB3. The sequence goes on along the minus strand of RHKR01000001.1, from coordinate 15,616 downwards.
TGAGCCACTCGAATACATCGCGGTCTTCCTTAACGTGGGCGATGTTGTCGGCAGCGAGCACAAAAATCTCGGTCAGCACCTCTTCAGCTCTTTCCCTGTCAGGGATAACCCTGAAAACGAGGGAATAGATCTCCCTGTAAAAACCGGGGATCAGCTTAAAGAATGCATACTTGTCGCCTTTTCGCGCTGCGACAAAGAGGGCTTCTGCGTTTTGTTCGGTTCTATCTGTCATAATTAAAATAGATTGAGGCAAACGTAAGTATACGAAAAAAGAGAGATTTAACAAAGTTACAGCGGAGTAAATCGCTTTTGTCGCCTTATATCGGCAAAAGTCGAATAACGCGAGATACCCGGCATGATCTGTTGCTAATTTGCATACCGAATAACGGAAATTCTCCGTTCTAAGGTTGAGGTTCAGCCGGATGATGTCGCGCTCATCCGGCTTTTTTACTTTAAACCCCTGCCACTCCCTGCCGCCTGACATTTCTATGAACCGCGTATCAATTTTCGATTTCGGAGAGCCATGTCATTTTTAAATTTTAAATTTGTTTAATTAAATATTTTCTTTTTAATGGAGGTCAGATGAACAGAATCGGATCGTTGGTGATCCTGTTTGTTGTATTGGCGGCCGGAAGCCTGTTCGCGCAGCTTAAGGTCGACTATGAATATTACAAACTTGACAACGGGCTAAAGGTTGTTCTCTCACAGAACAAAACCGCTCCGCTGGTAACAGTGGCGGTTTACTACAATATCGGGTTCAGGATCGAACCCAGGAACAGGACCGGTTTTGCCCACCTGTTCGAGCATATGATGTTCCAGGGTTCCAAAAACCTTGGAAAAATGGAATTCATTAAACTGGTTCAGTCGAACGGCGGAATCCTAAATGGTTCGACACGGTTCGATTTTACCAACTACTTCGCGATCGTTCCCTCGCATAAACTGGAGACAATTCTCTGGGCAGAGGCCGACAGAATGAGCGGACTTGATATTACTCAGGAGAACCTCACAAACCAGCAGGGGGTTGTTACAAACGAAGTTAAGGTTAATGTTTTAAATCAGCCTTATGGCGGTTTCCCCTGGCTCGATCTTCCTCAGGCCGCCAACGAGAACTGGTACAACGCTCACAACTTTTACGGCGATCTCAAAGATCTTGACGCTGCCACACTCGAGGATGTAAAAGACTTTTTCAACAAGTATTACATCCCAAACAATGCAGCCCTGGTTGTTACCGGTGACTTCGAGACGCATGAAGCAAAGGCTTTCATCGAGAAGTATTTCGGCAAAATACCTGCCGGAAACCTTCAGGCTCTCCCCGACATTTCAGAACCGAAACAGGAAAAAGAGAAGGTCTCTGTAAAAGTAGACTCCCTCGCCAACAAACCTGCCGTTGCCCTTGGCTACAAGATGCCCCAGGTAGGCACCCCCGAGTATTTCGCGATGGGAATCCTCGATCAGATACTTCTTCAGGGGCAGGACAGCCGCCTCTACCAGAAACTTATCTCTGAAAAGGGATATTATTCGGGCGTTTACGGCGGTATCAACTCCGGTCTTGGCAATATGTTCAACTACAACGGTCCCATGCTTTGGGACATGTTCCTGCTTCACGAGAACAATGTGAATTCAGATGACATCCTGAAGGATATCGATGAGGTGATCGCCGGTATTATTGAGAAACCCCTCTCGAAAGCCGAGATCGACCGCGCTCTTGTGAAAATGCGCTCAAACCTTTATGACGTGGTTGAAGGGACGTTCGGCTTCGGTCTCGCGGATCTTCTCGCGTGCTATGCCCTCTTCAACGATGATCCGGGGAAGGTTAACACACTCGAGGATTCATTCAGAAAAGTAACCCCTGAACTCATTCAGAAAACCGCCAAGGATTATCTGAGGAGCAGTAACAGGACAGTCATCAAACTCGACGCCAAGGCGACTAAGTAAGGAGGTTACCAGAATGAAAAAGCAGATTTTATCAATGGTTCTTGCCGTGGCATTCCTCGGCACATCACTCCTCGCTCAGAAGGAGCAGCCTCCGGTTGGTGGTTCACCGAAAGATTTCACCGTACCGGCATACAAAACACTCACACTCGGAAACGGGATGAAGGTGACTCTCGTCCCTTACGGCAAAACCCCGAAAGCCTCCGTCAGGATGATCGTCAGAACGGGCAGTTTGAATGAGCCGGCCGATCAGGTATGGATCTCGGATCTCGCCGCTGACATGCTCCTCGAAGGAACAAAGTCACGCACCGGTCAGGCAGTGGCTGAAGAAGTGGCGTCATACGGCGGTGAACTCTTCGCCAATGCCGGTACGGATCAGTCACAACTCGGCGCTGATGTCCTTTCCGAATTTACACCAGCTCTTATCAAACTTCTGGGCGATGTCCTCTCAAATCCCCGCTTCGATGAGAAGGATTTCGAGAGGATCAAGGGGACATACCTCACCAACCTTGCGGTGGCACAGACAACACCTGACGCGATCGCGGACAAGGAGCTTTACAAGCTCGTTTACGGCACTCATCCTTACGGAGTGACCGAACCGTCAGCAGAAGCACTGAAGAGTTACACGGTTGATATGGCACGCGGTTACCATGAAGGAAATTTCGGAGCGAAGAGGGCCCATCTCTACGTTGCGGGCGTGTTCGATGAAAAAGCCGTGATCAAGGCGATCGAAGAGACCTTCAATGGCTGGAAGGCGGGCAGTGATGTGCTGATAAACCCCGCGAAGATAGAGAATGTGAAGAAATTCTCACTGATCAACAGGCCCGGAGCCAAACAGTCGAAGATAATCTACGGTATCGGTACGGTTGATCCGTCCTCTCCTGATTATGTTCAGTTCACTGTTATGAACTCACTCTTGGGCGGTTCATTCGGCAGCCGCATCACTTCAAACATCCGTGAGAACAAAGGTTACACCTATTCACCTTCGAGCGGCGTGATGACCCGTTACCGCTCAGGATTCTGGTACGAAGAAGCTGATGTCAGCAGCAACGTTACCGGTCCCGCACTCAAGGAGATCCAGTTCGAGATCAAACGCCTCGGCGATGAGGTTCCGGCAGAAGCCGAGCTTCAGGGGATCAAGAACTACGAAGCCGGTATATTCGTGCTGCGGAACTCAAGCCGTGCGGGTATCCTCGGTCAGCTCGGTTTCATTAATTTCCATGGACTTTCAGATGATTATCTTAAAACGTATGTAAAGAAGGTTATCGAGACAAGTCCTGCCGATGTCTCCGCTTTGGTAAAGAAGTATCTCCCGCTGGATAAATTCACACTCGTGATCGTGGGTGACAAAGCGGTTGTTGAGCCACAGTTGAAGGAACTTGGTTATTAGCTGAATTATGAGTAGGTTTAACCTCTGTTTACAATCGATTAAGAATTCATGCCGGACGCCCCTTTAGGCGTTCCGGCAGATCATAAAAGAAAGGCCGGGCTTATGGCAACTACCAAATTAAGCAGACAAGAGATCGAAGACCGGATCGTGCTTCTTCTCCGGATGGCCACCGCCGACAACGAGCTTGCCGACTCTGAAGCCGAATTTATCGTCTGGAGGGCACAGACTCTCGGGGTTAACGACCTCGACTTCAAAGCACTCCTGCAGAAGGCCACCACCCAGGGGCCGCCGCCATTGCCAAAAGACGGGCCGGGGAAGATAATGATGCTGTTCGACATCCTGTATCTCGTCTCGGCTGACGGAAAGATACTCAATTCCGAGGCCCTCGAACTTGAAAAGATCGCCAAAACTTTCGGGCTCGACATGGAGCAGCTGACGAGTCTCTCAGCGGTGTTCTTCATGAACAGTGACCATCCCGAACGGATGGAGAGCGTGGCTGAGGACCTTGCGAAGAAATTCTACGGTTGATCCCGTTTGATCTTGTATGGTGGAGCCACGGCTCCACCTTTTTTTTTCAATATTAAAACCAAGGCCAGTTACATGATCCTCGACAAGCTTGAACACCACGCGACATATGCCGGATTAGGCGAGAACCTTAAAAAAGGTTTCGAATGGCTCGCAAACACCTACACCCTTGATACCCCTGAAGGGAAATACGCGATCGATGGCGACGAAGTCTATGCCATCGTTACCTCATACAAAACAAAACCTTACAGCGAAGGGGAGTTCGAGTCACACAAGAAATATCTCGATATCCAGTACATCCCGGAAGGGGAGGAGATGATCTGCGTTACGGGGCTGGAACACCTCATACCGAAGACAGACTTCGACTTTGAAAAGGACATTGTTTTCTACACCGGGGATGGCGAGCCTATCCGTCTACCGGAAGGCTACTTCATGGTCCTCTTTCCGCAGGACGGGCACAAACCCGGCATCATGACCGGGAGTGAAAGGCTCGGGGTGAAGAAAGTGGTTGTTAAGGTCAGGTGTTAGTCCGCGGCGGTGGATTAGGTATTAATGACCCTTCGGTTTGGTGATTCCAAATTTTTTCATCTTCTTGAAGAGTGATGTCCGGTCTATACCTAATTCAGATGCTGTTCTTACGATCTTCCAGTTGTTTTCTGTTAGTTTCTGGATAATATAATCTCTTTCGAAATGATCAGTCGCGCTCTCAAGTAGTGAATTCTGCATCGGTAACAGGGAAAAAGATCTCAAAATAGGGAAGGCCTGTAAGAGGTCATCATGATCAATAATTACGTTATTTGTGAGAATAGCCACATTCTCGATCATGTTCTTAAGCTCCCTGATATTCCCCGGATAGTCGTATGCAATGAGCATATCCATTGCATCAGGTGTGATATCCACCAACCTCTTATTATAAATCTTGGCAAATTCATGTAAGAAGAACCTGGACAATAACGGGATATCTTCCTTCCTCTCACGCAAGGGTGGCACTGTGATCGTTAGTGCATTTATCCTGTGGAAAAGATCTTTCCTGAATTTACCGGTTTCTATCATTGTATTAAGATTTTTATTTGAAGCTGTAACCACTCTTACATCAACCTTTTTGGGAGTTGCACTTCCAACCGGTTCCACCTCCCCGCTTTCGAGTACACGTAGCAACTTGGCCTGAAGGAGTAGCTCCATGTCGCCTATTTCATCCAAAAACAGGGTCCCCCCATTTGCTCGCAGGAATTTACCCTCATAGTCTGAGATGGCATTCGTGTAAGATCCTTTTGAGTGTCCAAACAGTTCACTTTCCAATAACTCTCCTGGAATGGCGGCGCAATTGATCTTAATGAAAGGTTTGCCAGCCCTCTTGCTATTATAATGGATCGCTCCGGCGACGAGTTCCTTTCCAACCCCGGTCTCACCTAAAATGAGTGTTTTAATATCCGTCGGCGCATACTTTTGAATGATCTGCAGTAAACTTCTATGTGCCACGCTTTCACCTGTCATATGATAGAAAGGGGAGAGATCATTGATCAGGTTCTGTTTGTCTTCGAGCAGTATCTTCTTGTTTGTTGCATTCTGGATCGCGATCAACAGACGCTCCGCTTCCAGCGGTTTTTCGATAAAGTCGTACGCGCCGCATTTAATTGCCTGAACGGCGTCAGGAATCCCGCTCTTTCCCGAAATCATGATCAGAGGAGTTGATGGGCAGACCTCGTTGAATTTTCTTAATAGATCAAATCCGTTCATTTCCGGCATCTCGACATCCAGAAGAATGCAGTCATAGCAGTTACGTTTGCTCAACTCTTCCGCATCCAATGGATTCTGGATTGTATCAACTTCTATTTTCTTATACTTGAGAAGGCTTTCGAGTGATCTTAGGAAACCGAGGTCATCATCGATCGCAAGTACTTTACTCATATATAACCTGTGTGTTGCCTGTCGGCAACATTATTGAGACTTTTGTTGAATATTCACTATCAGAATCCAAGGCAATAAAACCACCATGCTGCAGTATTATTTTTTTCGCGATGGATAAACCCATTCCTGAACCATCGGTTTTTGTCGTGAAATAAGGATCAAACACCTTTGCCTGGAAGTCAGGGGATATCCCGCATCCCGAATCAAATATCTCGATCAGCATGTATTCCACATTTGAATCACCCAAATTCTGTGCCAACCTGGTCCGGATAAATATTTTACCGTATCCGGGTAAGGCATCCACGGCATTTTTTACGACGATCTGGATCACACTCTCAATCTGTGACTGATCGCCCAATATCTCATAATTCTCGCTGTCAAATTCTGTTACAATCTCGATGCCATTTTGGGTTAATACAGAAAACTCCAACAATACGTCACTAATGATCTCATTAATTTTTATCATTGATAGGTAGGGCTTATCAAGATGAGAAAATTGTATAAATCTCTTTGTAAATTTTTTCAGCCTTTCCAGCTCGTTTCGCATTAGGAGCAGGTCAGCACCGGTGGATTGACGACTCTCGGGAGAGTCATCTTTAAGTTTCATTTCTATTGTCTGTGACAGCAGATGAAGTGAGGACAAAGGCGTCTTTAAATCGTGTATCAACCGCTCGACAGTTCCTGCCCAAAGGTTTATGATCTCACTGTTAACCGGATCTGAGTAGTCAAGCAACTCGATGTAATATCCAATTATTACACCACTTTTAATATAGAGAGGATAGCCGATCACCTGCAGTTTCAGATAATCCGGACTTCGAAGTTTTGAGAATTCAAGCTGTGCAGGTTGTTGGTTCGTTCTCATCCGGTTTATGATTCCCTTGATCTCCGGTACATCTTTGAAATACTCTTCAAAATGCTCACCCTTGATCAATGAACCGGACTTCCCCAGAATGCCCTGAAAGGCTTCATTCAGTCTGATTATACGTCCTTGAGAATCCAACACGAGTATCCCTCGCTGTGAGTTCCGGAACAACAGTTTCGAGAATGAATAATGGAGCAGAATTCGCTCTGCGATACGATAACTGATCGTGACGAATCCAAATGAAAGTAAGATCAGAGCCATGAAGATTAAATACCTGAATACAAAGAGTGGATTTTTAACGTATTCGTAAAAATGTAAACTGGTTTTGAGCTCTATACCAAGTAAGTGAGTGGAATCCCGGTTTATACGAGAAATTACATACCCCCTTCCCGGGTCTTCCTGAACATCGATCACTGAAATGCTCTGTAGATCCCCGTCCAGGATAACAAATTTTCCGTTATGCGATGCCAGGAATTGTGTTGTCGAATCTGCACTTATTTTAACCGGTGAAAGTGCGGCATTGAACTCAAAACCTGCTCCCGCGACCTCCTCGAGTTCAAAGTTGGAATTAACGCGGTAAACCTTGTCTTTGTTAAAAAGCATAAGTTTGTCATTATTTCCGGGAAAGTCGAGGTGTTGAAATGCAAATCTGTTATCAGAGTCCAGCGATAGTCTTTTAATGATCTTACCACTGCTGTTGATCCATGATACTTCACCTCTAAATGCGTCACCTTTATTATGCAGTTCCGCGGCAAAGAAACTCATCGTGCCTTTGTCGATCCTGTGGAAGACCTGCAGGTCACTGAATCCGGATCCGAAAGGTATAGGGTCGTAGACAAATTGAAGATCTTTATCGAGAGCAACAAACCAGCATTTGTAGTCTGTAAATTGCTTCCCCTCCCGGATATTGGAGGTCGCGTTAGAAAAGCGAAAATATATTATTGTATCAGCAGATGTGCTGTCCGCTACAAGAACCGGTGTGGCTATGTTCATCCCAAGATCATCTGTTGTTTTAATCACCCTCCCCTTCTTTACACTTACGGCCAAAACTTTTCTCGGTGAACGGGACAATCCACTCATAACCGGTAAAACCATCTCCTTGTACCCGTCATCGTCACAATCAATAAATACACTTTGTTTCAGGCTGAAATCCCAGACACCCCTTGGGTTGGGGTTGGGTTTTGTAACCGCACACACGAATGTGCGTTTTAGCAGAAAATCTTTTTTAACCGCCGGCTCCACTGAGTAAAGGAACAGGGAATCGCCATTTGATGTGAAGATATAAATCTCGGACTTCCCATTCCCATCATAATCACCAAAAGTGCATGAATTTGGAACCCACTTCTCAGAGAAGTTCCATTGATCGATGAGAGTGCTGTCATCAAGAAAAGCTTTCACAGCTGACTCGAAGGTGGCAGGGGGGAATTTTAATTCGATGCGGTTGGAGATGCCATTTCCATCCAGGTCGTGGTAGTAGATCTCAACATCAGGATATTTGGATTCCACCCAGGCAAGGCGAAGGATGTTCTTTGACAATTCAACAGGGATTACATTATACAGGAGTATTGCGAGCAGTAGAGAAATTGTCCCGGTCAGAAATCTATTAAACTTGCTTCCAAAAAGTTTTTTGTTCTTATCATTCATGGGTACAGTTGTACACTATAAATTCAATAGCGGAAAATAGTAAATCCAATTGAAATTAAGAAGATACCCCTAAAATATTTTTTTCGACAAATGTATTTCAGTTTCGATTTGGTAACAAACAAACCTCTGATGTTGAATCTTAGCAACCTTATACATGTATCTGAAAGCACTGAAGCACAGTTCTGATTGGCATTAAATTTGACGTATGTCTGAGACACTCAATTTAATAGGAGTAAATATGAAATATTTTTTCTATTCAATCTTTTCTCTCTTGGTGATTCAATCTGCATTCGCGCAGGTGGAGAGAATCTATATTGACCCGGGTGGAGGTGCACAGATCGTCAGTTACCCGGTTTCCCAAATCGATTCGATTACATTCGATGTCGTCAATTCTATATTTGACTCTAACCCGGTATTTCTACCGGGTGATATCGCTATCAGCCAAAATTATCCCAATCCGTTCAACCCTGAGACTCAGATATCTTTCTATGTTCCCGCCCCAGGGGTGGTTGCAATCCAAGTATTTGATATCAGTGGACAACTGATTAAGGAATTACATTCAGGATGGACCGAAGCCGGAATACACAACTTGAGGTGGGACGGCCGGGATTCCCGGAATATCTCAGTAGCCGGAGGGGTTTATATTTATAAACTCCAAATGAACGAAACCATACTTGCAAAAAAAATGATCATTCTTAAGTAGTTAGGAGAAAAAATGAGAGCAATTATTTTACACCTGGTTCTGTTTACAATCATGATTTTCCCTCAATCAACGATGAAAATTTGGAGTGGGGGAACTGTGATTCAGACGATCCCCCTTTCGAACGAAGTCAAAATTACTTTCGGGTCGGGTGTTTATACAGGCATTGTGGCCTATTATCCATTCAATGGAAATGCTCTGGATGAAAGTGGGAATGGTAACAATGGAACCGTTACAGGTGCAACACTCACAACTGACAGGTTTGGATTTACCGATAAAGCATATTCATTTAATGGGAGCACAAACGAAATTGTGATCAGCGTTGGGCAGTTATTGAAGTCGACAACTACAGGCGATCACAGTTACTCGATTTGGGTAAAACTAAATTCACTGCCCACATCTTCAAAATCGGTGTTGGACTGTGGAGGACCTACCGACCAAAGAGGTTGCAGATTTGATGCTACCGGGAAACCCCAATTCAAGTGGGTTTCTTCAACGACAGCTCAGTACTCAACTTCTCCGGAGGTTATTACCACTGGGCAGTGGCATCATTTGGTTGGTGTATTCGAAGGAAATGTTGGGAAAATATATGTTGACAACGTACTTAAAGCTACATCGGCAGTGTTGGCGGGAACACTTCCAACCTTTTCTCAAATGAAAATTGGAAATATCTCAAGTGGTGGAACAGGCGGGTGGTGGTTTAATGGCAGTATTGATGATATCAGGATATACAATCGCGCTATCACACCAGCTGAAGTTCAATCCCTCTTTTCTGAAGGTGGGTGGACTGGGAAATAATGGCCCATCTCCTTTTAGGAAGCAAATGAAATAATATAGTTTTGATGGCTGTCAGAACCGGCAGCCATCTTCCTCAATTTATCATAATAAATTGCCACGGTTTCTAAGCAATAGTAAGTTGGACTGATCCTCTGATCAATGGCAGAACCCTCTGTCCCCCCCCTAAAACTGAAAATCAACCTGAAAAGATGGAAGCATCAGCCAGTCTTCGGCTTTGGTGTCGTTTCCGATGATCTTGAGTACTTTTACGCCGAGGAGGGCGTGGGTGTTGTCCATCAATTTTATCATGAGGCCGGGGCTGATCTGGATGAAGCCCAGGTTCACGCTGCTTCTCTTATCCGATCTGGTGTAATCACGGTTTGGGATCCACCACGGACTGCTCAGGTAGTTGGTCGGGGTGAACCCGAGAAGACTTTGTAAAAAATACCCGGCGCCGACATAAAAGTCGAACATCCCGCCGAAATCGGAGTTCATGTGGAGAGTGACGAACGGATTTATGTTCGTTGTCGACGAATTGTCATCGTAGATCGAAATGAACTCTTTCGAGGTGCCGTTCTCGTATCTTTCGATCGTTTTAATAACTGTCTGGGCCTGAAAGAGGTAACTCTGTATCAGAATTCCTGCATCAAACCGTATTCCCATTGTACCGTTGTTGGAGCCGAAACCGAGTCCGACCTCCCCGCCAATGGAACTTTGATTGTTCATGTTGGAAAAATGGAATCCGGCGGTGAAGAACGTCTTTGACGACATAGGCACTTCAAGATCGAAACCTGCCAGGACAGAGGGGAACGACCAGTCGAGATTCTCCTCCCTGAAGTAGGGCTTCAGCGTGTCGGTTGGTTTCAGGCTTGAGTAGAAGTTGTTTCCCGTGGAGGTTCTGATATTTTTGTTGTTGCTGAAGACGAGCTTGGGGGAGACTTTTATTTCGGCCGGAGTGTCTGTTCTCATCAATACCCGGACGGGCGGGGTATTAACGGGAGCCTGCACATCGACATTTCCGAGGTAGAGGGTTTCTTCAACTTTAACGGTCTCGCAGCCGGCGTAAGCGAGAATGAAGAAGAGCGCGATCAGCCCGCGGCTGACCAATATTAAATTTTTCATGGTGTAACCAGACGGTTGTTTTCACACTTCAGTGAATTTCTGTCCGGAATATAATCAAAGAATTGGTTTTTAGGAAGTGTTATTTCTTCCGCAGTTCTTCTTTTCTTTCCTTCAGGAGGGTGGTTACTTTTTCGTAGACCGGCTGTGGTGAGCGGTTGATGAGTATCGCTTCGAGGAGGCGGGCATTCTCTATCCTCGCGAAAAAGCCGATCTGGATATCTTTCTCCATGCTTTCCGCGATCATTATACCGTTGAATTTCCCCGAGAACGTTCCACCTTTCAGATTTTCGATATCAGAATAGAGCAATTCAACCTTTCTTGACGAAAGAAAGAAATCCGAGCAGACCAGTCTGTCATCCAGCGCGTGGATCGTGAACGGGACGATCTTCCATATCTTGTAGAAAAATGAATTGAGGATCAGAAGGATGATCACCACGGCGGAGAAAAAGAGGATATCGACCGTGCGGCTTGAAGGATTGACCAAAAACGGGATGATATACAGGGCGAGGATCATCGATACGGGGATGTTCCCGAACCGGTAAACCGCTTTCAGCATCGGGTTGTAGGTGAATACGTGGTCTATCTTTTCCTGCTCAGCCATCAGAATCTGTTCATCACTTCGATCACGCGGCTGACATCATCGGCCGTATGGAAATAAGAAATGGGGAGTGAAAGGGTTGTTTTGTGTATCTCCTCTGAGATCGGGTATTCACCCTCGATAATTCCCTTCATCGCGTTCTGTTTGTGGGGAGCCACGGGGTAGTGGATATCGGTTTTTATTTCGTTTTTAAGGAGATACTCTCTCAAGGCGTCACGTTTCGGGTGTCTGACGTTAAAGATGTGATAGACATCGTAATGATCAGGAGAGACCATTGGTTTGATGAAACTGTTTTTCAGCCCCTCAAGGTAGAGCTTCGCGAGTGAACGCTTGTGGTTGTTGATATCGTCGAGCTTTCTCAGTTTGATCGAGAGGAAGCCTGCCTGCACTTCATCAAGGCGGGAATTGTAGCCGACCACTTCGTTGTAATATTTAATATCTGAACCGTAATTGCGGAGGCGGAGGATCTTTTTATAGAGTTCATCCGACTGCATCAGCATCGCGCCGGCATCACCGAGGGCACCGAGATTTTTTGTGGGATAGAAACTGAAAGCCCCGTACTCGCCGAAGGTGCCGGTGAGGCGTCTTCAATCAGCACGAGGTTGTGCTTTTTCTTGATCTTTGTAATGTAGCCCATCTCACACGGCTTGCCGTAGAGGTGAACGACCATAATAGCTACTGTCCGGTTGGTGATCTTCTCTTCGATCTTGAACGGATCGATATTGTAAGTGCGGATGTCGGGTTCAACAAGAACGGGTTTTAACCCGGCGTGAATGATGGCGAGAATTGTCGCGATGTAGGTGTTCGATGGAACAATAACTTCCGAATCCTTCGGAAAATCAAACGCTTTGAGCGCGAGGAGAAGGGCATCGAGCCCTGAGGCCACACCGAGGCACCAGGCCACCCTGTGGTAGTCGGCGAACTCTTCTTCAAATTTCTTTACGTTGTTACCGAGGATGTACCAACCCGAGTTGAGGGTTTCCGCGAACGACCTCTGATACTCTTCAAAAAAAGGTTTGTTCAGCTTCCCCAGATTCTCGTATTCTATCACTTGTACTCCTCGTGGATGTAGTCTTCGGTGTCATATTCCGATGATGCGAGCACGAGCAGGATGGAATCTTCGCTGAAATTGTGCATTATGTGCCAGTCGTGCGGCTCGAGGATGAGACATTTCGAAGGGGAGTCGAGAACAAAATTCTGTTTATGGGTGCCGTTGTTGTTGTAGACCTCAACACTTCCCTTAAGGCATATGGTGGCCTGTACCGTCTTTTTGTGGCGGTGTTTCGCGCGGGGGAGGTTCTGTTTGTTATCGTAGATGTAGTACACCCTTTTTATCTCGAAGGGTAGCACCTTTTCAATAACAGTGAGCGAGCCTCTGTCGTCGCTGTTGGTTTTCAGGTCGATAAAATAAGCCATTAATTCCTCAGAAAAGTATTCTCGTCAAAAACATTGTAAACCCCGGTCAGTTTACGGAAGATGTAAATTGCCGGAGTGACAACCCTGAACTTGTTTTCGCGGGTTCCGTTCGGGTCAAATCCGGGGTACCTCGCGGCGATCTCTTTTTTTAGCTGATCAAGCCTCGCAATATACGGTTTATAGAAGATATCCAAAACACTTTTGCCAAGAACGCGGCGGCCGAGCTCGATCTTCCCTCCCTTGAAGAAGCGAAGATAGTGATAATGATAGAATATCACATCGAACTGTTGCCCGGTCGTGAGCTCTTTCCCTGATATCTTCCCTGAATTTTCAACAAAATCGTACTGCTGTACGTTCCACGCTGCGAGGCCCCCGCCGTGATGCTGCATCACGTGAACACCTTCGAATCTCTCAGTCCAGTCGTCGAGGTAGAGCTGGTCGCCGAACTTGCCGTCTTCGTAGCGGTCATAGCACCACTCGAGGCAGCGGTCGCGCCACCACGTCAGGGCTTTTCTCCCGCGGTCATCGTTCCTGAACGTAACGAATTGCACGCAATACTTCCCGCTCTTCACTTCCTTGTTATACTGCGGGCTGTAGCGGTGCTCGGTCAGGAGGATCGAACTGTCGCCCATTTCCGTGAATATTGGCTCCGGCGAGGAATAAAAACAGATATCCGCGTCGATGTAGGTGCAGTGGTCGACCCCGAAACGGTCGAGAACATAAAGCACGGTTGACGAGGTCGAGGTCCAGCAATATTCGGCTATCGACCGGGTTGGCTTCACTTCCAGCAGCTGGGGGTCTTCGAACTCCTTCAGACTGATAACGGTGGTGTTCTTCAGGTTCATTTCGGTCAGTATCCTGTGCGACCTGTCGTCGAAAGCGAAGATGAAAAGCCTGAAATCCGGGATGTGCTTCACCATCGAACCGTGAAGCGCGAGTCCGCGGGTAAGATAGTTGGAATCGAAAAGGGTGCAGAAATTATATGTCATTGATTGAACAGTTTTGAAAATTTCTCTTTAACAGCGGGTAAAAACTTCAGCCGGAAAAGGCCGGATTTCAGTTTCCCCTCCGAATAGCGGATCATATCCTCGAAAAGCGGCTCGGTGAACCTGACCCTGCCGTGGTGTGCTATCGTGAGCGAGTAGCCGTATTGCCCCTCGAGAACCGCGAATGCCCAGCCGAGCAGGTGGTCACGGAGCGACATTTCACCGCTGAAATCGGTGAAGTACTTCAGCTCCGCCCA
>RHKR01000001.1:0-1467 GCA_008363265.1 Chlorobiota bacterium | reverse complement strand
CCGCCCATCCGGGGGAAGCCTTGTGCGAATAGTAGATGAACTTTTTCAGTCTCGCCGAGAGGTGCAGCCCCTCGACATCCGACTCCCTGAGCCGCTGCGAACCCTTCACCGTCATCGCTCCGAGCCAGAAGGGGAGAGCGTCAAAATACTCAAAAACCTTGTAAAGCTTGTCCTCCCCTTTGTAGGAGTCGATGATCCCCGGCTCGAGCTCCACAACGAGTGCTTTCCTCTGAATTTCCTCCGGCAGTGAGCGGAAGATGCTGAGGTCGATCCCCTGGGTATCGGTCTTGAGCCAGTCTATCTTGTCGATCTTAAGGTCGGCGAGCACTTTCGGCAGCGTGGTATTTTTGACGGTTACCATTTTCTCCGTCTGAAACTTTGAGGCGAAGGCCCATTCCTCGAGTGCCTTGCTGTCGGGCTCCAGGGTACTCGAACAGTAGGGAGAAGCGGTCAGGTAGAAATCCGTCTGTTCCCCTTCTTTCGCTGAGACGAGCGAATTGTAGATAAAAAGTTTTTTGAACCCTTTCGACTCATCTGAGATGTAGCCGAACTCACGGTCGTCGGCATCGAAAGCGAGGCATACTGCATGTTTTGCGAAGGCTTTCCACTCACGGTGTATACTTCCGGAAGCGCCTATATCTACAAGAATTGGTGGTTCCTGCTTAAGTGCCGGCAGTTCGAATATCTTATCTATCAGGTTCATGCTGTTTTTCTCAGTAAGAATACGGGTAAAAGGCAGAAGAGGTTCGGGAACATCCCCGTCAGGGTGTCTTTCAGACTGCTGCCTGGCCAGACGGTAGAAAATTTCTCGATCTCGAGGCCGCCGGTATGGTCGACCAGCTCTTTGAAGTCGGCGATCGAAAGCTGGTGGATGTGGCCGGTCGAGTACCATGAATAGCCAAAGAGCACCGGTTTAGGCATTCTCCCTTTCATCATGTGGTCGATCCGGTTCTTGTAAAACCCAAAGTTCGGGAATGAGATTATCTGCTTCTTCGATATCCTCTTCATCTCTTTCAGGAGGATCTCGGGGTACATCACCATTTGGATGGTAACGTTGCAGACGGCATAGTCGAACTCCTCATCCGCGAAGGGGAGGGGTTCATCGATCCTGCCGAGTCTGGCATCAATTCCCTTCTTTTTCGATATCTCAACGCCTGATTCCGAAATTTCGATGCCAACGGCGCGCCCGCACTTCCCCTTTTGCATCAGGAGGTGCAGCAGGGAGCCGTTTCCGCAACCGAGGTCGATCACCGAAGCGTTCCCCCCGATGAAGCTCTCGATAACCGCGTACTCTTTCCTCTCTTCGGATTCAACTCCGGAGTAGTCGTAGCTGCGGTTGTCGTTGTGATCTGGGCTGTTAATATCTTTTGGCATCAGGGAAATAATTTTTTTAAAACACTAAATTTAAGAATATCGGAGGAGATACCGTGGAGCCCGGGCCCTCCCCCCTCCGCAAACCAGAAATTT
>RHKR01000312.1 GCA_008363265.1 Chlorobiota bacterium | reverse complement strand
CGAGGCCGGTCTCCCTCAGATTGAGCGAACCATCCTTTTTAGCCTGGGCTTTAAGCTTTTCTTCATCAACTTCCTCACCGGAAGAAACAATCACCCTCTTAAGGTCTTTAGTGAAATAGAGGGCTTCGTGAATGGCAATTCGCCCTTTGTATCCTGTTCCGGAGCACTTTGGACACCCGACCGCTTCGTAGATCTCATGCTGGAGGAACTCCTCCGGATCGATGTGCAACAACTGGACTATTTCAGGGTCAATCGTGGTAACCCTGCGCTTGCACTCGGCGCAGAGACGGCGGATAAGACGCTGAGCCACGATTATGTTGATAGCATAAGCGATAAGGAACGGCTCGATGCCCATTTTATAGAGCCTCGATACGGCTGAAGGGGCATCGTTGGTATGAAGTGTCGAGAAGGTCAAGTGACCTGTGTTAGCGAGTTTGATCGCCACTTCGGCGGTTTCCTTGTCACGCATCTCACCCACAAGAACGATATCGGGGTCATGTCGCAGGATGGCCCTGATAGCCTGTTCAAAATTCATTTTATGGCTGATCTTAAGCTGACGCGCGCCCTTGATCACGTACTCAACCGGGTCTTCAACCGTAAGAACGTTAACGGTCGGATCGATAACCTGATAGAGTGCCGCAACGAGCGTTGTACTTTTACCGCTTCCTGTTGGTCCCGTCAGGATAACCATCCCCTGCGGTTTTCTGATCGCATCATCGAATGCGGTTCTCGCGTATCCGGAAAGACCGAGTTTATTTAGATCTGTGATAACCTTTCTGTCGTCGAGGATACGAATTACGACAGATTCAAATTTGCTTCTTAACTCTGTGCCCACCATGGGGAGAATGGAGACACGGAAACGGATAACCGTTCCGTCGATCTCACGCTGAATAAAGCCGTCCTGAGCTTTCTCCCGTTCGAAACGGTCGAGTCCCTTGGCCCTGTCTTTAACAACCGCGATAACAGCTTCGGGGTAAGTGTTGTCCTGTGAGTACCAAACCTGAAGGTTACCATCGATACGGAACATTATATCAGTCTTTCTGGCACCCTGGGGAACGATATGAACGTCTGATACACCTTTTCTTGTCCCCTCAACGAGAGCAGCTTCGATAAGATTGATAAGAGCGGATTTGTTGATCTCGGCTTCTAGCTGTTCTTCATCAAGCTGGGAATCATCCTGTACATCGGTGATCATCTCCTGAGGCCCTTCCTGCATGCTCTTCAGGAATTCGTTCTCAGGAGGATTTATTTGTGAGATGAGCTTGTCGTATTTGGTCTTCCTGATGAAGGTGACTTCATACTTCTTGGCCTTAAGGTCAAAGGCTATTTTGGATATTTTCTTATTGGTTGGATCAACCGCGCCGAGGATGAGCTTGTCTTTAATTACCGGATCATAAAGAAGGGGAAGGACCTTGCTAAGGGTAAGCAACTGCTGAAGGGAATCCGGAAGGGATTTGATATACCGCTTGATCTCTTCGACCTTTTCCTCGGTAAACCGTTCGGAAATGGAATCGAAATCCCTGAACGCGTAAAGTGAGGCCACTTCAGCGAATACGGTATCATGATCATAGTTGAAATCCTCAACCAGAATCTGGGCGAGGTTTCGCTTGATCTTGTTTACATCATTAGCTTTGGCGTCAAGCGCCTTTTCCAGAGTCTGAGCATCAATTATCCCTTTTCGTAAAAGGGTATATCCGATCTTGTCAGCAGTTTCCAGTCTGGGGTCAAGCATTGGGCAGTCTGTTTATCCAGAAAAATTTTATGATTTTCAGTACCCGGAGGTTTAGGGCTTACAGTAGCGGTCTCAGCGGATACAACCGTAAGGGCCGTCATGACCACCATGATCAGGAGTGAAATGATAACCTGAATCAGTTCGATCACATTCTTTAATTTATAAACTGTCTCGCTCTCGTAATAGTTTGCGAGCTGTAACATGGTGTTCTTAATATTACCGGTCTCTTCGCCTGAATGGAGCCGGGAGAGAGCGGTTTCTGTGAACACCCCGGTGGCTGTGAGAGCGTCGGTAATACCTATACCCTGTTTGGTCATGATCGGGATCGCGATCCTCTTGATCCTGTCTTCAAAATACTTGTTGTCGGTCGCCTCAGCGGATATTCTCAACGGTGTTATACTCTCGGCTGAACCGGAGTAAAGCGTGTAGAACACCCGGCAGAAAACCTCGATCGCGGTTTTATGCACAATACTCCCGATCACCGGCATCCTGAGCATGTATTTATCCTTCAGGTAGCGTCCTCTCTCGGTACTTAGAAACACTACAATTCCGATAATTGGAGCCAGAAAGCCGACAAAAATTAGCAGCGGATTTGCTATAAGGAAATCGCTGAACTCGATTGTTGCCTGCGTCATGGGCGGCAACTCGATACCAAAACGGCGGAACATGTTTGCCGTTTCAGGGAAGATATACATCACATAGAACAGCACAGCGCCGAAAAGCACTACCACTGTTATGAGTGGAGTTACCAGAGCACTTTTGATATTCTTCTTGAATTCCGCGCGACGCTCAAGAAACTTGGCGGTTGCTCTGTAAATTTCACCCATGTTACCGCTTTTAGCAGCCAGACCGAGCATGAACGCGGTGAATTTACCGAAAACGTTCTGATAACGAAGGAAAACCTGCTCGGGGTCGGTTCCCTTCTTCAATTCCGAATTGATCTCTTTAAGGGTTTCCCTTAAAGTTTTGTTCGCGGTGTCATTTATCAGCAGGGTAAGTATCTCACCGTAAGGGAGTTTCTGATCAAGAAGTTCCGCGCTGATCTTCACGAACATAAGGAGGTCCTGCATGCCGGGTTTCCCCTGATAGTCGAACAGTTTCGACCTGACATAGTGGACCTTGTACCCCATTTTCTGAAAAGCATCAATGACCTCCTGCCGGTTAAAGGCTTTCTGCTCACCGAAGATCGGCTTTTCAGCTCCTTTTTGAACCTTGTAGAGGTAGCTGCCTCTTTTTTCGATAGATCTGACCGTAAGATTGCTCTGCTCGGCAAGCTTGTGAATTTTCTTCTTGCCTTCGGAGACAGAATTTGCGGTAAGTGATCCGCTTATTACCTGTCCGTTCGATTTTACTGCAGTAAAGCGAAGTTCGGTCATATCATTTAAATAAAGAGAAGGCTTTCCTTTTCAAGAAAGCCTTCTGAATTGTCGCTAAAGCCTCTTAAACTATCTTGAGTTGATAGTGGTGGAGGTAATGTCAGACGGACCAACGACCATGGTCACACTGACTGTATCTGTACCATTGGTACCGATCTGATTTCCTTTACCGGCCAGTGTAACTGACTGCGCAGCAACGGTGGCTGTGTAGGAACCGTTTGCCGATGAAGCAAGTCTGTCAGGGATTGTATAGCCTGTGAAAGTGTTGCCACCGCCACCCATGTTGGCCGGCATTTTGTAGAATTTCTGCGCATCGCTGGCGATGTTTGTAAGGTCAGCGATAACAGCATCAGTGTTGGCCTGGGCACTGCTGGTAGTGAAAACGTTAATACCGACGACAACGGCGATACCTACGATGATAACGCCCAGAACAATGAGTAATAACTGTTGTTGTCCCATATTGGTTCCTCAGTTGATTGGTGAATGATTAAGTAAATTTAGTAAAGTTACGTTTTAATATAACAAATAGGAATTAATTGCAAATGTGATTCATGTAAAAAAACAACATTCTTAAACTTTAAAGTGATATCCGTCAGATGATCAGGCTACCATCGGCCCTGAGTTTCCGGGTAGCTTCTTCTCTTTGCTCGTGCGAGGCGATTTTCATGTACTCATTCGTCATGCGCTCAAGGTTCTTGGCCAGGTTAACCATAACGGATTTCGCGATATCGGGGTTCTCCCTGATAAGGAGGTCGAAATCACTCGGGATCGGTACCACGGTGGTGGTTTCGAGAGCGATAAGTGAAGCTGTTCGAGGTTTTCCGAGAATGGCGCTCATTTCCCCGAGGATACCGCCTTTTTCAGCAAAGGTTCCAACCTGTACTTCGCCTTTGAATATTCCAACGCTTCCTTTCATGAGCACGAAAAGGTTAAAACTGGTGTCACCTTCCTTGACTATTGCTTCGCCTCTTTGAAAAATCATTTGATACTCCTGTTAATTTCCGGTTGAGATAACATAAT